>DASSBY010000019.1:0-20814 GCA_035698285.1 Fimbriimonadales bacterium
GACGCAGCCTCGCTGCTTCTTCCGGCTGTAGGAGGAGAGATGGCAAATCCGCCAGAGCGTCGCGAAGAGGGATCAGGTCATTGCCCGAGACTCTTTCTGACGCTTTGGCTGCCTCCACTTTAAACTCGCCCACCTTCGATCGCCTCAGTGACGCCAAATGCGCTCCCACGCCCAGGAGGTCGCCGAGGTCGGAGGCAACCGTGCGTACATAAGTCCCTCCGGAGCAGACGATGCGGAAGCGGGCCAGCCCGTCTGCAACGCTCCAGATGTCGAACGCAAACACGTGGATTTTGCGCGCCGGGCGTTCGATTTCGATGCCCTTGCGGGCTAGGTCGTAGAGGCGCCGTCCGCCGACAGTCACGGCGCTGTGCATCGGCGGCACTTGTTCGGTCTCTCCCAAGAAGGAACGGGCGGCTCTTTGAATGTCGGCAAGCACAATACCCTCCCCGGGCTTCTCCGCTAGGACCTCGCCCTCGGCGTCCTGAGTGCTGGTAGAAATTCCCAGCCTTATTTCCCCAATATACTCCTTCGGCTCGGCCGGAACGTATTCTAGGAAGCGAGTAGCGTATCCAATTCCCATGACCAGCAAACCCGTGGCCAGGGGGTCGAGGGTTCCGAGATGGCCGACGCGGCGAATGCCGAGACGCTTTCGAACGCGGTAAACGGCGTCGTGCGACGAAATGCCGACCGGCTTGTCGACTAGGAGGATGCCAAGCATTCTTCGAGCGCCGGAAGGAGTGCCGCGATTGCCTCCTCCATCGAAGTATCGAACGTGCAGCCGGCGGCGTTCACGTGGCCGCCGCCGCCGAAGAGTCTGCATACTGCAGAGACGTCGTAGGCTCCGCGCGACCGCACGCTGACGCGGATTTTTCCGGGCTTGGGCTCGCGGAACATTGCGGAAATCATGACGGTTCGCACACGGCCGATTTCATTGACGATGCCTTCCGAATCCTCGTCGGTGGCGCCGGCTGCGGCGTAGTCGTCGTTTGCGAGATAGCTCGTCGCGATCTGGCCGCTCGAATGCAGCTCCATGTGGTTCAGCGCGGCCCGCAGCAGGTTGATGGCGGAAAGGGGCTTCTTCTCCCAGACTTCTTCATTGATCTGTGTTAGGTTTGCGCCCAGGGCGACCAGATGCGAAGCGGCGTCGAGGCTGATCGGATCGGTGTTGCCGAAGCGGAAGCTGCCCGTGTCGGTCGCGATTCCGGTGAGGAGGCACTGCGCGATCGCCGGCGTATTGTCGATGCCCAGTTCGGGCAGTATCAAATAGAGGATGAGGCAGGTGGCCGACGCTTTGGGGTCGATCACGCGGATATCTCCCGGTGGGTCATCGGATGGCTGGTGGTGGTCCACGACCGCAAGCGTTTTCGCCGCCTCGAGGAAGGGCGCCGCGCGGCCGAGACGAGCGACGACGCTCACATCCACCATTATCGCGAGATCCGCGACTTGCTGCGGAGGCGGTGCGTCTTCGGCTATGACCTGAATGGACTCCCAATCCGGCAGGAAGCGGAGATTATTGGGAACGCGGTCGCTTGAGACAGCGGTGACCTGCTTGCCCAGAGCCTCCAAGCCGGCCTTGAGCGCAAGGACGGCGCCAATCGCGTCGCCATCGGGGTGCTGGTGCGAAGCGACGAGGATGGATTTAGCGCCATCGATGGCTTGTTTCAGGGCAGTTATGTGCTCGAGCACCGAGTCACTATACCGATTCTAAGGCCCCGGCGCAGGGAAAATGGCAGCTTTACAATAGTAGACATCAGTATACTGTATAGTAGACAAATTTATCCTACAAGGTGGACACATGACAAACCCTTCTCTGCTGTTATCCGAAGATGCCGACCTGCTTCTTGCGGGGGTCGAGCGCGATCATGAATACCCGCATTATTCCCAGGCAACCTTTCGGCGCAAGCTACGTTTGGCCAACCGGCGCGAACGGCTGTCGGAAATGCAGATCGAACCGCTCTCTGAAGCGACGATCTACCTGCAGCGCATCGAGCTGGGCCGGATCATCTGCCAAGCCGGACTGACGCGCCGCCAAACGGAGGTTTTCTGCGCGCGGGCAGATGGAGATTCGTGGGTGGACATCGGGCGCCGCCACGGGCATACCAAACAGGGCGCGTACCAGATTTTCAAGCAAGCGATCAAGAAAATCGAGCGAGCACGCAAAAATAATCCATTCAGGGATCTTTACCAGGTTTACAGGGAGGAAGTTCGGCGTTTCTCGCCTCGGCGGATGGGCCGGTGACGGAGCGCTGCGCCGCGCGTCGGCGTAAGCAAGGACATACACAAAGGAGGCCAACTTATGAAGACACTTAGAATTGGCCGAGTCTTGGCCCTCGGCGCGCTGATTACATCATCTGCAATCGCATTAGCCGATATTTCGGTTTTTGTCGATGGAAGCATGGTCGAATTCCCGGATCAAAGACCGATGATGGTATCCGGGAGAGTCCTCGTTCCACTCCGAGGAGTTTTTGAGAAAATGGGCGCATCGCTCGAGTGGGCGCCGCGAAGCGGCCAGATTCTTGCCCGAAGCGCATCCAAGACCGTCGAATTAAAAATCGGCGACACGATGGCGCGGGTCAACGGCCAGCCAGTTATGCTCGACGTTCCTCCGCGAATTATAGGCAGCAGGACTATGGTGCCGTTGCGCTTTATCGGCGAATCCCTCGGAGCAGCCGTTTCCTGGGATGCCGGCTTGAGCGCCGTGCGTATATCCACGAATATCGATACTTCCGGAGCTTCGAGCGGCATCGGGTCCGCCACGGAATATTTGATTCCAAAGGATACAGTTATCCCGGTGATGATCGAAAATGCCCTAAATTCGAGAACCGCGCAAAAGGGCGACACGTTCACCGCGAAGGTTAAGACCGCGGGAAACGACGATTATCTCGGCATGCCTCCCGGCACGATCGTGACCGGCGTTGTGCGCCTTGCCGAACCCAAGGAAGGGAAGAACCCCGGCGTTTTAGCGCTCGACTTTACGCGAGTGAAACTTCCGAACGGAACCGTTTATCCAATCGACGGTACGTTGATCGGCCTCGACAACGACAGCGTCTCGACCGAGGCGGACGGCCGCCTGGTAGCTAAAGCTTCGCATCGCGACGACACGCTGACTTACGTCGGCATCGGCGCGGGCGCAGGCGCGGTTGTTGCGCTTCTAACCGACCGATCGCTCCTAACGGATTCGGTCATCGGAGCGGCACTCGGATATCTTTATTCGACGTTTGCCCGCAACAATCAAACCCCGCGAGATGTGAACCTTCCGGTCGGCTCGACCATGGGCGTACGTCTCGATCAATCACTCGAAATCAGGTAGTTCTCGACGAATAGCGCGAACAGGATCTATTACAAGTAGGTCCTGTTCGTCTTTAATTTGCCGGGTAGTTGACCATCAGTTTGCGGGGCACGTCGATGTGTTGAATAATTCCGCCTCTGCTGATTACAAGCTTGCAAATGGAATCCGGCGCGCCCTGCAGCAATTCGCGCACTTTGCTCGGCGTAACCGAGCTTAGGCTCGTGCCATCCACGGCGAGAAGCGTGTCATCTTCCTTGATTCCTTTTTCTGCGGCGGGGCTGCCTTTGTATACCATGAAAATAACGTAGCCGCCGCCTTCCTTGCGGTATAGCGCAAAGCCAGGCTCACCTTTTAGATCGTCCTTTACCTTGCCCGTAAAATTCTCAAGCCAAACGTAGCGGCGCTCGTAATCCAGAATTATGTTGAAATTCTTGAGAAAGCCAAAACCCACGGTTCCATCGCTTTGGACCGAAGCCGCGGGCAAGTCGATAATGTCCCAGGCCGAATCTTTTACGGGCACACCAAAAATGGTGGCGTTCGGGATGAGCATCGAGAAGCTGTCTACTGGGCCGGACGCCACCATCGACTGCTTCACGAAAAGTGGCTTTTTCTCAGAATCCCAGAGCTTGGCTCGCTCCAAGACTTCCTTGTGGGTTGTTGCATAAAAGGCGTTGCCGGTATCGAGCGCGAGGTGGAGCGGTTGGCCGTTGATCTCCGTCGGAAGGACGACAGCGTTCATTCCGCGAGGTTCCATCTTTATGAGGAAGGTGCGCTTATTGTCGGGCTTGCGCTTCGTGATATCGAGAGATTTCGGATGGAAAATAAACTTGCTGTGTTCAAAGTTTATTTCGGTCACGTAATCTATGACTGCGCCTAGTCCCATTATCCCGTCTGTATGCGCGCCGTAGCTTTGGCTCATATGCGCAACCGGCTGCATGATCGCCTCGGCGACGGTTTTACTTTGCTTCAGCTGGCCGATTTGAAAGCCCTTCACGTCCACCTTATGGGCTTGAAAAACGCCAACAAAATCCTGCAGCGAAACGGTGCCGGTGTAGGGGCCGATATTAATTTGGTCGTTGATAATAAACTGACCGCCAAATCCAGTGTCGAACATGAATGATATGGTTTTGCCGTTGATAACGGCGTCGACGATAATCGCGTCCTCGGCGATATGGAAGGGCGCCTCCAGCGGTGCCGTAACTTGCGCCGGCGTTTGCAGCAGCGATAGGGTCAAAAGCAGATTCGTAATCAAGAGGTCACCTCGACTCAGCGGAGATACGTAGATTTTACTATAGATTGAGACGCGCCGAGCCGCCTGCGGCTTCAGCGGGAGCCCCAGGCTCGCGCACGTGTGAACATATAAATCGGGAACATGATCAGGGTGAAAAGCGCGCAGAAGCAGACGGCTAGCATGGCGACGATCGAAGCAGTGACCAAGCCGCCTGCCGGACGCCTATCGGCGATGTCGATGCTCCACCAAATGCAGAACAGCCCAAACCAGACCAAAATGCCGATGACGAGCGGCAGCTGCTGGTCTAGGACAAATTCCATGGTTTGGATGCCCTGCTGAGTAAGGTCGCCGGTTGCTCCGGCCTGAAAAGAGGATGCTCGGAATTCGAGCACGTACCGGCTGACCATTAGCGCTCCGAAAATGAACCAGCCCATGACGTTCCATCCGGCGCCGAAGTTGCGCACCCACGCGATTGAATGGACGGGCGGCCTCGGTGCCTCGGGGAAGGCCATTCCGGGCGCCTCTGGCGTATCGCTCTGCATCCTTTCGATAAGTTCCTGCGACGGGCGATGGGTCGGGTCTTGATCCAGGGCTTTTCGGGCTTCCGCGACCGCTTCCTCCTTGGCGCCGATCGAATAGTAGTGCGCGGCGAGATTGTAGTAGCCCTTCGCGTCGTGTGGGGCGAGTGCGATGCCTCTTTGAAAGGCCTCCAAAGCTTCGGGATTGCGGTGGGCGCGGGAAAGGGCGATGCCTAAGATGCCGAAAACTTCAGGATCATCGGGCTGCATCGCGGCGGCTTCGCGGGCGAACCCTTCTGCAGAGCCGTACTGCCCAGCCCGAATGCTATCCCGGGCGCGCTGCAGCAGTTCCGAGTAAGTTGGCACCGCAGTAATCTACCCGCCGCTGTCTAGGAGACAAAAAAATGGAGGACCGAATAATATAGGGATCGGCCCTCCTTTCGGCTGCTTAGCGTCGCCGTCTTGAGGCAAGTGCGGCAAGGCCCAAACCGAGCGCGATGAAGGTCGCAGGTTCGGGCACCGTGTCGTACCTGACGTTGTCGATGCCGCCTACTAGCCCGTTTTCACCGGAAGTCTCCACGATGTGAACGGAAGTTATCCCCGAGTCGTCGGCCCATCCGGCGAAGTCATGCGCGTCGACCGAGCCGACCGAAATCTCAACCGACCCGACGACGGTGTCGTCATGAAGAAAGTCGACCATGTACACTGCCGCGCCGATGCCAACGTCTAGTCCGACTGCGGCCATTGCCTCATCGAACACTATGGACATGTCCGTGATACCGGCGTTGTCGGTAAGCTGTCGCCCAAAGCCTGGCCAGAGCTCGATGAGCCGCCAACCGGGGCCACCGGTGCCGGTACTCTGCTCGGAGAAAGTGGCGTTCCCCAAGGTGAAGGGACCCGTGGGCGGAGCGTCAGGCGGATCCGTCTCGAAATCATGTCGAAGCGAAATGAGGTTCGGATCAAAGATCTGCTGCGCGTGCGCAGCCATTGTCAAGGCGCCGATGGCGACCACAATTGCTATAGGTTTCATTGGTTCCTCTCCTTTGCCCGCAAAGATGCGGGCTTCAGCCCAACATACCTAAATTGACCGCGACGGTGCGCAAATTTGATCCTAACCCGCAGGCTCCTGCGTCCGTTAAAAAGGCGGCGGCTCGTCCGGCTCTTCTTTCTTGTAGGTATAAGCCGTGCCTCGCGCGTCTCCGAGTGAAGTTTGATAGGGAGCAATCTGAACGTGGGTTTCAGATTCCAGCTTCTTCAGAAGCTCCGTCGCGCCGCGGTGCTTGCCGTCGCAGCGTATCGCTTCCTGGCACATCGAGATGGCATCCGCCTTGTTGCCCATGCCGTAATAGTGCATGGCGAGGTTGTAATAGCTTCGCGCACTATACGGCGCGGTTTGAACGGCGCGCTGGAACGCCTCGGTTGCCTCGTCGATGCGGCCGGTACGCGCCATGGCTATTCCGAGGATTCCGTAGGCGTCCGAGCTGCGAGGATCTTGGTCGATAGCGTGACGGGCCTGGTCGGCCGCCTGGTCGAATTCTTGTTTGCGGACATGGTCCGCCGCAGACTCAATAAGTTGCTGTACTTCTGGTGTGGGCATTTTGTTTTCTTCGGTTTTACGACGCCCCCGCGGGCGGGATATTCGCTATACTACACTGAAAGGTCGCGTGAAGGCTACTGCCCGTGTATGGGTATGTGCTCGCCGGCCTTGCCTAATTGCCATAGGAGGCTCTAGAATCATATGAATTTCACGAAGCAAAGCAGCTTGGCCGCAGCGGCGTCGATGGCCGTTCTCGGCGCGCTGGCCGGCTGCAACGGTTCGGGCGGCTCGGGCGGGGGCGCCGACAAGATCAAGGTAGGCATGATAGCCAGCCTTAACGGTGAATTGAAACCGTGGGGCGAAGACTCGATGCGCGGCGCTCAGCTCGCAGTTGAAGAATTCAACGCTGCCGGCGGCGCTCACGGACAGCAAATCGACCTCATCGTCGAGGACACCGCAAGCAAACCAGAACAAGGGAAGTCGGCAACCGAAAAGCTCGTCGACCAGGACAAAGTTGTCGCGGTCATCGGCGAGGTCGCCAGCGGGATCACGCAGCCTTCGGCGCAGGTTTGCCAGCAGAACCAAGTTCCGATCATGGCCGTCGGCGCGACTCGCGTCGACGTTACGGAAATCGGCGACTACGTTTTCCGCGCCTGCTTTACGGACAATTTCCAAGGCGCCGCGATGGCCAGGTTCGCTTACGATGACCTTCACTTGCGCAAGGTTGCGATGATGACGGACAAGAGCCAGCCATACTCGACCGGACTCTCCGACATCTTCCGCAAAGCTTTCACGAGCTTCGGCGGCCAGATCGTGGATGAAGAATTCTACGAAAAGGGAACGATCGACTTCAAAGCGCAGCTAACGAACATCAAGGCCAAGAATCCGGACGGCTTATTCTGTTCGGGATACTTCAACGAGGTCGGTCCCATCGCTCGGCAGACCGAGGTCGTGGGCCTCAAGGTTCCGATGATCGGCGGAGACGGGTGGGACAGCAAGGAATTGATCCAGTCAGGCGGCACCGGCATTCTCGGATCTTTCTATTCGAACCACTACAGCAATCTCGAAGATCGGCCCGAAGTGAAGAAGTTCGTCGATGCGTTTACCAAGAAATTCGGCTCTGCCCCCGCGACGGCGATGGGCGCTCTGGGCTACGATGCGACTATGATCGTGCTGAATGCCATAAAGAACGCACCGTCCGCGGATCGAACTGCGGTGAAAGACGCCATCGCCGCGACGAAGGATTACAAGGGTGTCACGGGCACGTTCGGAATGGGTCCTGATCGCAATGCGGAGAAGCCAATCTTAGTATTGAAGGTGACCAAAGACGGATTCGTGCCCGAGAAGCAGATTCCGTTCTTCAAGTTCGAAGGCTAACGCCGCTTGAACTGGGATCTCCTTCCACAACAATTAGTCATCGGCATCCAGTTAGGGGCGATCTACGCTTTGATCGCCCTTGGCTATACGATGGTGTACGGCGTGTTGCGCCTCATCAACTTCGCCCACGGCGACGTTTACATGGTGGGCGCGTATCTCGCCTACTACACATCGATGCAGTGGTTCAACCGCGAATCGATGAACCCGTACGTGCTGCTGATTTCGATGCTCGTCGTCGCGATGGTCGGCTGCGCGCTATTGGGGCTCCTGATCGAACGCTTTGCTTACCGGCCCTTGCGCGGGGCGCCTCGAAGTTCGCTCCTCATTACGGCCATCGGTGTATCTCTTTTATTGGAGCATGGTGGCCTGCTTGTTTTCAAGACTGCGCCGCCCCCCAGCATTCATGAGAGCGTAAACGTTCTCGCCAAAAACTCCTTGGTTGTTTTTGGCCTTCGAATTGATTCGGCCCAACTGGCCGTTTTTGTCGTCACTTTGATTTTGATGCTGCTCCTATGGCAGTTCGTAACCAGGACGAAGACGGGCCGGGCGATGCGAGCCGTTTCGCATGATTTCGACACGGCGGCGCTCATGGGCGTCGACGTTAACCGAATTGTGGCTGTGACATTTGTTATCGGATCGTCGCTGGCAGCTGCGGGCGGCATGATGAACGCGACCGCGCTGGGGACTCCGCTCACAACGTTTTATGGCTTGATACCCGGCGTCAAGGCTTTTGTCGCTGCAGTTTTGGGCGGAATCGGCAATATCCCCGGCGCCGTCGTCGGCGGCTTTATCATGGGAATTTGCGAAGTGCTCGTCGTTTGGGCGGGCTACGGCGGTTATCGCGACGCCGTCGCTTTCGTAATTCTGATCGGCATCTTGATGTTCAAGCCGAGCGGGCTCTTCGGCAGCGCAGCGGAGAAAGTATAGGATGACTTTTAATCCCGGAAAATATTGGGGAACGCGGCTCCTAAGCCTACTTCTCGTTGCCGGAGTTGTCGCTGGGCTTCAATACGGCATTTTGCCGATGCTGGACGGTTATGACAGCCGCCTCATCGTCCTTTCGCTTTTATTCGCATCGCTCGCGGTCAGCCTGAATATGATAAACGGGATCACTGGCCAATTTTCTATCGGCCACGCTGCGTTTTATCTTATCGGCGCGTACACGACCGGACGCCTTACGATGAGTCTTTTCCCGCAGATGCATATCAGCCCAGGCATATGGCTCATCATGATGTGTATCGTCGGCGCCATCGCCGCCGGTATCGCGGGATTTATCGTCGGGCTGCCGTCTTTGCGCCTTCGCGGCGATTATCTTGCGATCGTCACGCTGGGGTTCGGTGAAATTGCGCGAATCGTGGTTCAAAACCAAGACGGGAAGGCGCTGTCTTTTTGGGGATTAGATCTCGGAGGCGCATTCGGATTGACGGTTAAGCCGCAATTGACGCAGGTCGCGCATGCGGCCCTTCTGCTGATCTTTACCATTGCAGTTTCGCGAAATCTTCTAAAAACCGCCCAGGGCCTCTCTTTCCTTGCCGTGCGCGAAGACGAAATCGCCGCCGAGGCTACGGGCGTCAACACAACGGTGACGAAGATTACGGCCTTTGTGATTGGCGCCGCGCTCGCGGGAATGACCGGCGCGCTTTTTTCGCACTACGAAGGATTTATTTCGCCGACGCATTTCGACATGAACGCGAGCTTTATCATCGTCGCGATGGTAGTTATCGGAGGGACGGGGAGCATAACGGGCTCGGCGGTGGCGGGTATCGTGCTAACGCTCCTGCAGGAGGCTTTAAGAAAAGTCCAGAGCATCGCGGCGATCGACCTTATCGCGTACATTTTGGGGGCCATTGTTATCGCCGTAGCCGTTTCCCAGCTAAAGCCCATGGTGCGGATGCACAAGAGCGCTGGCCTCAAAAAGACGCTTGCGGGATTTGGGCTGCTTGGATGCGTCGGCGCATTGGCTGCCGTGTTTTTCCTAGCCAAGATGGACATGGCCACGGTTATAAAGGCGGGGATCATTACGCTCCTAATCGGCTTGGTTCTGGCGCTTACCGTTCAGCGCGGGCGAAAAGGGCTGCCGGCGTTTGGGCTCGTGGTTTTGGCGATCATCGCCGATATCTTGCTGCGCCCGATTTTCGCCGTGGGTTTGCACGCGGTCCCGTTCATTCAAAAAAACCTCGGCACGACTGAATATTCGCCGAGCAATCTTCGGATGGCGATTTTTGCGCTTGCGCTTGTCGTCGTCATGCTTGTGAAGCCTCAGGGAATGTTCGGACACCACGAATTCAGCTGGGATTGGCTGAAGGGGCTCTTTAAGCGACCGCATCGCGAGGAGGAGATCGCGGCGTGAGTCTTCTTGTCCTCGACAAAGCCAATATTCGCTTCGGCGGACTCGTCGCGGTAAACGACGTCAGCTTCTCGATCGAGAAAGGGGACTTGTTCGGCCTTATCGGGCCAAACGGCGCCGGCAAGACGACATGCTTTAACCTGATCACAGGCGTTTACCAACCCACATCCGGCAGCATCGAGTTCGATGGCAAATCAATCGTGGGCCTGAAGCCCTCGAAAATCGCGGCGAGAGGAATAGCCCGCACGTTTCAGAATATTCGGCTGTTTAGCGCGCTCTCCGTTTTGGAAAATGTTATTGTGGGATGCAACGTGCGGCATACGTCTACGCTCGGCAGCGCGATCGCCCTTTTGCCCGGCGCGGTTAAGGAAACTTCGAAATTTAAGGAGAAGGCGTTGGGTCTGCTCGATACTTTCGGTTTGACTAAGGTAGCCAACGTTCGGAGTTGCGATCTGCCGTACGGGACGCAGCGGCGACTCGAAATCGCGCGCGCCTTGGCGACGGATCCAAAATTGCTTTTATTAGATGAGCCGGCTGCCGGCATGAATCCGCAGGAATCCGAGGATTTGATGGCGCTTATCAGGAGACTGCGGGACGAGTTTGGGCAAACGATCCTGCTGATCGAGCACGATATGAAGGTGGTAATGGGAATTTGCGAGAAAATCGTCGTTCTCGACCATGGCGCCGAGATCGCGCAGGGGCCGCCGGAAGAAATTCGGAAGAATCCGCGCGTTATCGAAGCATATTTGGGAGAGCCCGTGTGATGCTCGCCGGGTTGGTTTTTGCGCAGATATCGCTTGCCGACCTAACCATTTCGCCGGAAATCCCTAAAAAGTGGCAGCCCGTTGAGATCGCCTTCCACCTAAAAGGCGATTGGAAGAACTCGTTCGATCCAGGCGAAATCGATGCCAAGGCCGTAGTCGACGGGCCGGGATATACGTCTGCGGAAATTCCAGCTTTTTATGCTGGCGGCGACACGTTCAAAGTTAGATTCAGCCCTTGGAGTGGCGGCACGTTCGGAGTTGCGATTTCCTGTCTGGACAAATCGTCGCGGTTGGATTACAAACGATTCACCGTAAAGGTCGTCGCGGGAAAGGGGGACTCGCCGTTCGTCGAAGTTCCGAAGAGCGGGAGGTATTTCGAGGGAAAGTTTGTCGTTTTTGGTGGCTTCGATGTTGGGAGGTTGGAGAAGTCGCCAGCTGGTTACGACTTAAATGTCGCCAACCAAATGGACTTAGCGTTGGCGAAGGCCGCCGATCAGAACCGGAAGCTTATCGTTAGCTTTGGGAACTTTGGAGATTGGCGTGCGAGCCCTTACAACGCGGCGAACGGCGGTCCTTGCGCGACTCAGGGCGAGTTTTGGACTAGCCTCCAGGCGAGGATCCAATATAAGAAATTGCTGCGCTACATTTTTGCGCGGGCGAACGCCTATTCGTCCTTTGGGGGCGCTCTTCTTTGGCCGGATACTCTGGCACCCGCCTATTGGATAGACGAAATGGCCAATGAAGTTTACGCTCTGCATCCCTACAATATTCCGATAGCGTGCATCGGGGTCGAGCCGGCTTTTACGGAATTGATGAAGGTTTCGGCTGCGGTGGTTCGGGCTTCTGATGCCGACGTTCTAGCGGATGCGTGCAAGAAAACGAAAAAACCCGTGATCGCCGACGGCGTGTCTCCTTATCTTGCTTTCGCGCTCGGCGCGAGCGGTGCGATTGCGTCGGGCGACGCTCCAGGGGATTTCGACGTTTTTCTCGACCGGTTCGATTTGCGGAAAAGAAAGCTTGAATTGCGCACTCTCAACGTTCCCGGCGGGAAAGGCTGGGCCTCCATAGACGGAAAGGGAGGCGCGTTGTATTTAATGTCGAGCGAGGTGGGCGAAGCGACAATAGCCTTAAAGTCCTCGGGCGCCTATGATTATTTTTGGATCGATCCGCAATCGGGAAAGGAAATCGGGAAGGGAGAATTGCTCACGGTGGATGGCGTTGCAAAGTTTGCTCATCCAGCGGCTCCTGAGGGCGTCGCGGGAATTTTGGAAAAACGTTAGTTCCTGCTGGAAGCGGTATCGGCCATCATCTGCAGCTGGTTGCGCACGATAGTCGCATCGGCGGCGTCGGGTCTTCGCGTGAGATATTCTCCGAGATAGCGGCAGGCCGTGCGCAGGTCTCCGGCGCTCGCCGATATTACGCCTAAGTCGCGATACTCCTGGGCGCGCCCGGGATTGATGATTAGCATCTTTTCCTGAACTGCCGCCGCGCGGTCGTATTGCTGCCTCTCCAAAAACGAAAGCTTTAGGTCTGTAAGCAGGCGCAAAAGGATTTGCTTATTCCGGAGGGGCCGATCCCAATTGCGGGGGTTTTCGCGGTGGGCGCCTATTTGTGCGAGGCGCCAGACTTGATCTTGTGTCAGGATCTGCGATCCGAAAAACGGAGTGACGTACTTTCCGGTTTCATATTCACGAAGAAGGAAGGCGCCCGGGACCGAAATCGCGTCGAGTGGACGGCCATTTCGCTCAGAGATTTCCATGAGCAGGATTCCGAGGGAAATCGGGCCACCCCTCCGCGCTTCGATCACCGCGTCGAGCAGTAGGTTCCTGGGATGGGCCGGGTCTTTAGAGTCTCCGCGAAAGCCGAGACCCTCGACAAAATATTGCGCCATGTCGTTTAGCGTAAAGCCGCGGCACCGGGAGGCCCAATTCGCGATACGCCGCAGGTCTGAAGCGATCGGGTTTCCGCCGCGAAACTCGGTGGCGATAACGAGCGCGGCTTCCGCCAAGGGGATCCGCCCGTCCGGACCGCGAATAATATCCACGAACCGCTCGTATGCCGATTGATTACTGAACATCCCTACCATGGGGACGGTCGGTCAGCGCTTATGGTGGCGGCAAATTTTCGCGGGTTTGTTCGCGACGCCGCAGGGCTTCGAACAGCTTTTCGGCCCGAAGCGTAAAACCGAAAGTGATTGTGCCGGGGAAGCTTCGGTAGCTAAAGAAGGGGCGGATGCAATCCATCGCCTGGCCGAGTTTCACCTCGATGTCGTAAAGCTTTTGGCGACCAAAATCATACTTTAGTAACAGCGAGAGGTCGGTGCTGGGAAAATCGAAGTCAGCGCGAAAATGCGCTGCGTGGTTCGAATAAAGGCGGTCGTTGTCGAAGCGGGGCGTGCCCCATTGCGTTGCCGAAAAATAGCCGGCAGACAGCGTTATATGATCGTCAGCTTTGAAAGACAGGCCGGCCATTGGCCTAACCCATCCGTATCCTTCGCCGCCAGAAAACATTCCCAAATCGGTTCGCAGCATCAGGGCTAAACCGCCGCCAACCGGAATATCTCGCAGAGCGAACGTGGAATAGGTTTCCATGCGGTCGACCTTTTCATCGGTGAGCCTTTCTTCGACGCTTCCATAACGCATTTGAGCGCGAAACTGGGCCCAGTTGAAATGGTTGCCGTATTCGACCCCGACGAAGATAGGGCGGTCGAGGTCCGCCGGGTCGCCTGGCCTGGCGCGCGTCGTTATGTTCGTCGCGTGGCCGAGGAAAACGAGCGCTTTTTCTTCGCCGATATTGTCAGCCTGCTCCGCTCCGTCCTTTACATTCACGTTGTCGAGAAATCCGTCCGAAAATCTTTCGCGGCCCTCCGATGTGGGCGCGACGATGCCTTCATCGTTGCGATGCAAGAAATTGTAGGAAAGGGTGGTGTTAATCGAAGGTACGCGGTTTTGGCCGCCTCGCTGGTTGTAAACGAGCGACGTCCGGCTGCCGAAGGCAAGCGTATTCTCCCAACGGTAACCGAATTTGAATCCTTCGTCCATGGACGGAACGGGTGCTTGGATACCCGTTTCGTTTGGGTTTAATCCGACGCGGAAAAATGGTATGGGTATCCGAATGCCTTTCCCGATTTCCAGCGTAGATTTTCTTGCAGAAATATAGCGGCCCGGTTTTATTACGACGTCCGACAGCAGGACCCGATAACCGCCCATGCATGTCGTGAACCACGCGTTGTGGAGCCGAAAAGTGTTTTCTCCGAATGTCAGTTCTTCACCCTCGAAATGGGCTTCGTAGGCATCCAGGACGATTCCCTTCGCGTATCCCTTCGGCTTTTCGGAAAAGTCGACGTAAATTTCGTTCGCGGCCAGCGTTCCGAGTTCGTCTATTAGCTTTACGCCCTGACGAAAGCGCGCTTCCTTCTTGTTGTTGTCGATATCGGCTTCTTGCGCCGTGAGCCGAGTTTGGCCGTACGTAGCCACTACGTTCCCGTTAAGACGGGTGATCTGGAGGTCGGTGTCGTACGTCACCTTGTCGGCTTCGAGGGTAACGGCGGGCTTGCCGTCCTTGTCGTTGACGGTGATTTTCGGGCGCTGGGGGGCAATAACGGCCGGCGCGGATTTGGCTAGGTCATAGATGCCCGGCGGCAAGGCTGGGACTTCACCAAACGGCATGGCCCAGTGTACCGAGAAGCGCCATTCAGAGGCGCTTCTTGGCTTCTCCGGCCACCATTTTCACCATTCCGGTCAGGCCCATTGTTTTGCCCATGGAAAGCTCGTCTCCAAACAGCTCGACGACGACGCCCTCCGGGATTGCGGCTATGGATTGAATACTTGCGCCAGCCGTCACTTCTTTTAGAAGCGCAGCCAGAGCCATCGCCGAGATTCCTTGCGGGTTTTCAACGGCGAAATGCAGGGTCATCTTGCCGTTGGGCGCGGGCTCCGACCAAACGAAGGCCTCCGATTCGCAGCCCGGAACCCTAGCCTCTTCGGGGTGAGTCGGCTCATTTACGAACCGTTCCGCGACCGAAATCAGCGCGTCGATCCGATCCTCACGATCCAGCGCCTTTAGGGCTTCGGCCAGCGTCGCCAACTTTTCGCGAGGGCTATTTTTCGATTGGGGCTCCGACAAGATTCCCCCATTCGGTCCAGCTTCCGTCGTAATTGCGGACATTCGGGTAGCCGAGAAGGTATTTGAGCACGAACCACGTGTGGCTGCTGCGCTCGCCGATACGGCAATAGGCGATGACTTCCTTTTCTGGAGAGAGGCCGGCGCTTCCTTCATAAATCTTGCGAAGGTCGTCCGCGGATTTGAAGGTTGCATCGTCCTGGTCGATCGCCATGCCCCAGGGAACGTTCTTCGCCGTGGGAATGTGGCCCCCGCGCAAGGCGCCTTCGTTGGGAAAGTCCGGCATGTGCAGACGCTCGCCAGTGAACTCCTGTGGGCTTCTAACGTCCACGAGCGGATTGCTTCGGTCCAGTTGCTGAGTAACGTTGTCTCGAAAGGCTCGATTCGTCCTGTCGTCGCGTTCGGGGGCGGAATACGTCGTCGGAGCGTAAGCCGGGACTTCTCGCGTCAATTCGCGGCCCTCTTTCTCCCATTTGATTCGCCCGCCGTCCATGATCTTCGCGTTGGTGTGGCCGAAGAGCTGGAATACCCAAAAAGCGTACGCCGCCCACCAATTGTTGCGGTCACCATAGAAAATGATCGTGGTGTTCGGAGTTGCGCCGATTCTGCCCATGAGTTTTTCGAATGCGACGCGATCCAGATAGTCGCGGCGCAGCTGGTCGTTAAGGTCGCGGGTCCAGTCCACTTCTACGGCTCCGGGAATGTGCCCGGATGGATATAGGAGTGGGTCCTCGTTGGATTCGACGATCCGTACGTCGGGATCATTTATATGTTCGGCGACCCAATCCGTGGAAACGAGCGCTTCCGGATGGGCATAGCCGCGCGCGGCAATATCGGTGCTCATGCGCGATTAAGGCACTTTTGTGGCTCTTAATGCCGGAGGCTGATTCGCTGCACTTCCGCCTCGGCCCGGGTTAGCTGCTCGACTTCAGAGAGCGCGGCTCGCAGTTCGTCCACAGGCGTTCCCGGCTCCGCTTCAGCAAACAGCTTTCTGTCGCATAGCTTTTCTGTCTCCTTCGACAGGCGAAGCATTTCGT
Organism: Fimbriimonadales bacterium; assembly: GCA_035698285.1. GTDB lineage: Bacteria > Armatimonadota > Fimbriimonadia > Fimbriimonadales > ATM1 > JACDEQ01. The sequence continues at coordinate 16,223 of DASSBY010000019.1, forward strand.
CGGCAATCTTGCGCCCTTGGTCGAAGGAAGGCGCCAGGAAGACGCCGTTGCCCAGCTGGCCGTCGCGAGCCATGAGGATGAGACGCGACATGCCCGAATCCATGGCGTTCGTTATGGTGTCCTCCGTCATCCCCAAAGTTTCAGACTGGCGAGGGGAATGGGAGCGAATCGTTTGCAACGCAGCTGCCGTTCGGAGCCAAGAATTAGCGGCTGCGTCAAGGAGTTCCGCGGCGCCACCGGGAAGCCTGGACTTTAGCATCCGCAGGAAACGCCACGTCTTGAGCTGCCCCAGATATTCGCGAGCTTCGCGACGGACGCGGTTGAGTTCGCGCTCTTCGCCGTTTTGCCCGTTCGTATACCGTTGGAACCATCCCATGCCCAGGAGGGCGCCCATCGCGCTGAGGCCGAGCGCGACCATCCACGAAGAGAAGAAAAGTCCCGCTCCGACGCCAAGAAGCACTCCGAGCGTGAAAATGGATGTGCCGATGGCCGCTGCGGCCGAGCGGCCCGGATCGATGGCGCGCTGCGCCTCGACGTCCATATACTTGGCGAGAGACGGATACTCCGTTTCGTTGAAAACGAGGCCGGATATCCAATCCCAAATACTCATGCCACTATTTTAACGGAAGCGGCGCCCTGTCGTTGCAGTGGCGCCGCAAAAAAGGGGGCGGAGGAGTCACGCAGGGGGGACGGACGTGTGCTCCTCCTTGCAATTCGATGATGTTTCTACGCCTTAGATGATGCCATATGTTGCAGCCGGAACACTTTCATTTTGCGTCATAATCTGGGTTCCTTCACAGGGGTGTAGCTCAGTTGGTAGAGCAGCGGTCTCCAAAACCGCAGGCCGCAGGTTCGAGTCCTGTCGCCCCTGCCATTTCTACGGGGCGACCTCCGTTTCCCTGATTTCAATTCCCGCGAGCTTTCCAGGTTCACCTGATTTATTGACGATCCGAACGAACCTTGCGGTTTTCGGTTTTCCGCGATAGGCGACGCTTAGGACGCCGGCATCGTCGAAATCCCGATGTTGGGCGACGGCCCCACGCCAATCCGCCTCGCTCGCGTAGAGCTGCGCGCTTGCGACGGTTTGGCCGGTGCTGTAGAGAAGAATGTCGAACTTCTTCCAAAACGCGTTCGGATCGCCGGTCATGATAAGTTTGATTTCGCCGATCGGGCGATCCCTGCCGATGTCGATCTCGACCCAGTTGCCTGCGCCCGATTCGTAGAACGTCTTCGGATCGCCGTCGAGCAGATTCGCGAGATTTGCGCCGGTGCTGTTGGCCTCGTCGACAGCGGTTTTCTTCAATGCCCAGTCGAGAGGCTTAATAGGCATCGAGGTGACGTTAAAGCGGAGCGCGTTTACAAACACGGACTTGTTGCCTCGGGCGTAGGCGTCGAAAAGCTGCCAAGCCTTGAGCCACGTCCATTCCGTTTGGCCCTTGTAGTCGAGCCTAACGAGGAAAACGCCGTTCGTACCGACGACGTCCAGTCTCCCGAATGGATTTGGCGCGAGCGTGTGTCCAGTGGCCGTGGTGAACGGCGAGGCGATGCCGGTGGCTCGTTGCGGGAGGACCGCGCTTCCGTTCTTGAACGGCAGTTCGAACGTTGGCGGTCCATCGGGAATCTGACCGTTTACCATTTGGTAGAACTGCAGGGTTCCCTCGTCGATCTCCTCGCCGTTGCGGTCGGTTACGCGGATCATGTTTACGGAGGGCATCGAATATAGATACTCACCAAAGAAACCGCGGCGATAACCGAGATTTGAGTTCAGGGCAGCCACGTCGGTGAGCGCGTAAAGGTCGGTTGGGAACGCGATCGGGCTTTCGAAAACGAAGTTCGGCGCGCCCCCGAACGGAATCGGAAGCTGGCGCGGCAGCAGAATTTCGTTTCGCGTGTCGCCGCCACCCATCAACCCGGCGTAGCGGTCGATCCATCCGCGCGTGAGGACTCTTCCTCCGACCTTGAGCTGGACTTTGCCTCCGGTGCCGTCCTGATTCGCCGGATCGACATTCATCTGATACATGTCGATGAGGCCGACCTGGTGGCTCATTTCGTGGATCAGCGCGCGATCGGCTTTCGTCCTCACCGCGTCGATATAGCCTGCGAAGTCGCCGAAGCTCGAGTCGAATCCCCATTCGCCGTCATAAATCAGGCTTGGTGTATCTTTCGGCAGGTGCGCTCCGCCGGCAAGCGTGCCGTTCGGAACGATGGTTATCCGCCCAACGCGCATACGCTCGCGCGAACCGTCGGGCGCGAAGCTAAACCGGCTCTCTTTGAGAAAGACGTCGTTCCAAATCGAGAATTGCCATTGAATCCAATCTTCGAAGCTCTTGGAGCCACTTCCGTTCACTTGCTCGCCGAATTTCTTGTAGAAATTTTCGTCCACCCAGATGCCGATGTTGAGAGCATTGGCCTGGATTTCGAGAGAGTCATTGGCCGCTAGAGCGTCGCTTCCGCTTGGCGTGATCCGAAACGAAATCGGCTGCGTGCGGTGGTCTTTCTTGTCCATCCGGAACTTGGTCTTGAAAGTGAACGTTGCTGTCTCGCCAGGGGCGAGCGCGTTTGCGTTTTGGCCCGATGGTCCCGCCTCGTAGCTTTGCGACCAGGCATAACCGAAGCCAGGCGTTGGAGCGCTGCCGACGTTCTTTACGTATGCTGTGTACGTGACATCTTCGCCGTTATCGGGCCACTTCTTGGTCTGGGCGTCGCCGGGGTTCATCATTACGCCAGATTCGTGGCCGTCGACCGTCGCGCGAACATAGGCCTCGCCGCGATTGTCGTAGCGTTCATATTCCGGCGTTCGCGTGATGTAGACGACGCTGAGGTCGGGGCCGTCTTTGGCGGGCTCGGCCGCCGTTTCAATGACGAGTTGTGGCCCGTCGGTGTCACCGTTGTTCGCGTTGAAGTCCGCGGAGCCCGTAAATTCGAGCGCCCAGCCATGGTCGTCGTAGGGTCGGTCGTAAAACGCTTGCACGTCTGCCGCCAGCCCCTCGATTTCTACCTTGCGAGAATCCTTGGCTGCTTGGACGGTCGCGGATGGCGTCCTTGAAACGAATTGGGAGCCGCCGCTGCGCCACTTTCGAGATTTGCCACTTTCGTCGAAGAACTGGTAATTCCAGCTAGTGCTCCACTGGGGGATCGCCGGCTGAGCCGAGCCGACCGTAGCCGCGTCGTTCCAATCGGCATCGAATTTGGAAACGGTAAGCGCTCCCGCTTCGTGCACTTGACCTTGCAGCACGAGCTTTGCGGCTACTATTCGTCGCGACGGGCCGACCGCCCTGCGCAAATCGCCGAAACGTAGAAGAACACGCGTTTTTGGGTTCAGGTTCATCAAGAATCCGCCCGCGTCGGCCATGTCCGGCTTTTGTGAATCGAGCGTAATGTCCTCGGCGGACCAGTACTTCGTGTCGGAACCCGGAATTTCTGCTCCCCTGAACAGGGTAAGCGTAGAGTTTTGACTAAGGACACACGCGATCAGGCAGGCCGTAAGCATGCGAACTATTATTCGCTTTTTTGCTCGCGGATTCCTAGCGCAGTTTGGAGTAGATGACTTCGGCGGCCTTGCGCAGCTGCGCGTCGGTCTTCAAATCGCCCTGTACCGCGTTTGGCGGGCTCTTAACCTCGACGTCGGGCTTCAGCCCTCCGCTCAGGAATTCTCCGTCTTCGGTTTCTTTCCTCTGAACGGATTCGCCGTTTGGCAGGTAGTACCGGGCAATGGTGATTTTTAGCTGGGCGCCATCCTCGAGCTGCTTGACGATTTGGACCGAGCCTTTGCCGTAGCTGCGGGTTCCTACCAGGGTTGCCCGGTTGTAGTCGTGAAGCGCTCCCGCGAGAATTTCTGCGGCGCTGGCCGTTCCTCCGTCGATCAATACGACGACCGGGTAGGTTCGCCCGTCCGCCAGGCCGGTGTGGGAGCGGAACACTTCAGGGCTGCCGTCGCGCTCCTTCATAGAAGCTATGACGCGGTTATCGACAAACCGTCCCGCCATGGCCACGGCGGCGCTCATCAGTCCTCCCGGGTTGCCGCGCAGGTCGATGATCAGGCCCTTGATGCCTTGCGCCTCGAGGTCCGAAAGCTCGTCGTCGAATTGCGCGATGATCATCTCGGAGAAAGACCTGACTTCCAGTTTGCCAATGGGGGCTTTGCCCTCGACCTCCGGACCCCGCAAAATCTCGCCATATACATCCTGAATCTGGACGCGCCTGCGGGCAACGACGAGCGTAATCGGAGACTCGACGCCTGCGCGCAATAAAGTGAGCTTAACGGTCGAACCCGAGGGGCCACGAATGTCGCCGACCACGTCGAGCAAATCGCGCCCGGTTACGGGCTTCGGGCCGACTTTCGTCACGATGTCGTTTTGCCTTAAACCAGCTTCGGAAGCGGGGCTATTCTTGAACACCCGGCGAACGCGCGCGCCGAGTTGATCCGGCGCCAATTCAGCGCCGATGCCGACAAATTCGCCGTGGTTCTTCTCGGCAAATTTCTGGGCCGCTTCGACTTCCAAGAGCATTGTATGCGGATCGTTCAGCGATCCTATCATGCCGTCCACGGCGGCGTGCGTCAAATCCTGCCGCTTGACCGTTCCGTATTGGAG
>DASSBY010000020.1:0-7985 GCA_035698285.1 Fimbriimonadales bacterium
GCCAGACCTGCCGTTGGTTTGGGACATAAATCACTACTTCCCGGAGGATCCGAGCTCCACTGTATGGTACGTCGTGCGCGAAAATGGCGGCTTCTTTGCTGTTCCTCCAAAACTCGACGACGATCCGTGCGGACCAAAATGGCGTGAGCTGAACCTCTGACCTCTCGTGGCTTCGCCGTCCCGGCGAAGAACCGAAACACCCCGGACGGCATCATCCGGGGGACGGACTCCTCCAGTATTTAAGCTTGAATCCGTAGGTTGACGCCGGCCCCTGAGCGGTCCTACTCGGTAGCCATGCAAACCAAGCCAAGTAAGCCTCCCCGCGAGCTGCGATTCGTCATTTCCCATTTCGCAAAAATCGCCGAACATCCGAACCTGCGACGCTCGAAAGTGCCCCGATAAATCGGCGTGACGAAAATGACGAATCAAGCCGCTATCGGCGCGAGGCGAGCCCTCCGGGACGTTCGCCCCCCTACTTTTGCCGGGGTGTGCCATTCTGTAGCTATGGACCGCTCGCTGGTGACTTCGGGATTCGATATCGAGCTTCTCATCGGGAACCGGTATATCGAATACATCCTTCTGTCGTTCACGGAGACTGGCTCGTTTCCGCTCCAGGTTCAAGCCGGCCTCGGCCTCGTGGATATCTTCCAGCCGGATGACGTCGATCGCACCTACGAACCAAATGCCGGCGCAATCCCCCTAACCGCATCGGCCGATTCCTTCTCTTGCGAACTGATCTTCGGCCACCCGTCCGGCGCAAACGTAAAAACTCTCCTCGAAGTCCTCGTCGATGGCCAATTCATCACGACGTTTTCGACGTTCGTTCTCATTTTCGATACCGACGCGAACGGGAAACAGACGAACCACCGCATACGCATCGAAGTGCTGGCGATCGAAGTCACCGCGGGAATCCAAGCAGCGCTGGACGCAGCTGGCATAACGCTCGACGACTTGCTGCAAATGATCAAGGAGCAGGCGGACCGGGACGTGCCGCTCCCGTTTGTCGGCGCAGGAAACGACGTCGAAAAAATCGAAATGCGACAGCTCCCTTCGCTCGACGGCGGCCCCGTCGCGATCGCGGTTTACATGAACCTCCGCCTTCGTGCCGGCCCCGAGCCCGACAGTTTTCTCGACGATCGCGGCGACCAATTCGCTGGAATGAATTTTCTGGAAGAGGGCCAAGACATCGCCTTTTGCGTTAGAGAGGGCCTTTTCCACGATCTTTCCGTGCACCAGAAGATGCAGTTCGCCGAGCTTAAAGACGATGGCAGCGGCGACTTTTTCTTTCCGATGCGTGAAGAAATGTTCAATCCGGACAGCGACATCGTCGGCAAGCTAACGAGCGTTTCCGTCGGTCCTGTACTCAATCCACAAACCGGACAATTTACAGGCGACCTGGCGATCGCGATCCGAGGCGAATATTTCCTGGATAATTTCTTCGACCCGGATTTCACGTTTACTCTCACGCTTACGCCCCATTTCGACGACGGCATCGTCACCTGGTCCTTCGATACCGACCTAAGCTCCGACCTTGCCGAGATACTCTCTTTCGTCGTGTTTGGATTCCTGGGCCTCATCGGCTACGCCATTGCGACGGACTTCATCGCCGACGATCTCCTGACCGAAGACCAGCGCAAGCAGGTAACCACGTTCCTGCAATCGCTTCCGGTACGCGTGCCGATGGAGTTTATCCGCTGGGATCCATTTTACGAGACCGTTCACCAAATAGCCGCTCGCATCGACGATTGGATACTCGACGAAAGGGGAATCGCATTTTCCGGGAGAGCCGCTCTATCCAAGGAAACCCTAATCGTCGATCACGTTGTCCTTCGCACCGAAATCCGCAACCCGTCGTTCGATATCGTTAGGCTCGATTATCGAGTCCGCGACCATGCGCAGCACGCATCCACGCTGGACCCTGCCGCCGTCTTTCCGGCGACGGATCGTCTCGGTTTTGTTCATAACCCGGACGACCCCATCCTTTTTGGTTTGACCGCCGAACAGGTCGTCGCGAGAAAGCCGGAAAATAAAATTGTCGCGCCGCAAATGCTTCTACCGAAAAAAGTCCATCTCGACGATCACAAGATTTTCCGAATGCTTTGCATAACGGCGCGAGAAGTGGACGAACAGATTACGCGCGTCGAAAATGCCTTCAAGTCCGACACGCGAACGGAAATAACCAACGACCAAGGCGACGAGTTGCGCCAAGAAGCAGAAGACGAACTGGAGCAGGAGCTCGGAACGACGCCGACCCAAGAGCAGATCGATGAGCGCTTCCGGCAAAAGCTAGATGCCCTCGTGAACGAGGCCTTCAAGGCGTACAAGGAAAGCGCTCAGCACGACGCCGATGTGGAAGCTGCAATCGACGCCATCCTTACCCTCGACATGGCGCCAGACGAGTACGGCCATCTGCAGCGCCAGGGAATTGTCGACGTCGTCGGCTTCGACTTGATCGAACGCCACAACCGCGAGCACCGCCCCGGAACGGTCATCCTCTATTACCGCGACCGCGCCGACTTCGACGTGCGAGACAATCTGCTTAACAAACTGAAATATGCCCTCGACCATAGTCTTCCCTAAAGAAACGGAACTTGGCGACAACGCCCGGAGTAGAAGGGGCGAACGAAAAACGCGCCGCAAGGGGAGCCTGCAAAGGCTGAGATTCTTAGAAGACCCTTGAACCTGATCCGGGTAATGCCGGCGTAGGAACGCGGATGTGCTTCGTTCCAATTTACCGCCTTGCGCTCTTGGGCGCGAGGCGGTCTTTGCGTCGTGCATACTCAATGGATGCACACGCCTTTCCTCGCACTCCTGCTCGCCTTGCAGGGCCACCATGCCCAAGGCTTCGACGACCCACCCGTTGAAACCAAGCACTCGATCATAGTTCACGGCCAAAAGATCCCCTACACGGCGGCCGCCGGCTACATACCGATCCGCAACACCGAGGGCGAAGTCCAAGGCCGCATGTTTTTCGTCGCCTACTCGAAAGACGGGGCCGATGCCGCCAAGCGCCCCATCACCTTCGCATACAACGGCGGCCCCGGTTCCGCTTCGCTTTGGCTGCACCTCGGCACAATCGGCCCGCGCCGCGCGCAGATGAACGACGACGGATCCCTTCCAAAGCCGCCCTACCATCTCGTCGACAACCAAGAGTCGTGGCTGCCGGAAACCGACATCGTTATGATCGACGCCATGGGAACCGGCTATAGCCGCCTCGCAAAAAATGACTATGCGAACTCCTTTTACGGCCCGCAAGCGGACATCTCCTCCTTTGGGGAATTCATCAGGGAATATCTTTCGAAATACCACCGGTTTTCCTCGCCGGTATTCATCGCGGGCGAAAGCTACGGCGGAATCCGAAGCGCTGGCCTCAGCGATTACCTCCTGGATCACGGTACGGCGCTAAGCGGCGTAATTATCGTTTCCGGAACGATGAATTTCCAAACTCTCGATTCCGCGCGTGGCAACGACTTGCCGTACATCGGCTTTTTCCCAAGCTTCGCCACGGTTGCCTGGTACCACAAGAAGCTGTCACCCGAATTGCAAGCGAAGTCAGTCGAAGACGTCGCCCACGAAGCGGAGGCGTTCGCTTCCGGAGAGTATGCGAATGCCCTGCAGCGCGGGTCTTCGCTTTCGGATACCGAAAAGGAGCAGGTCGCCAAGCGCATGTCGGAGCTGACGGGCCTGAAAGAGACCTACGTCCTGCAATCCCATCTCCGCGTTCCGGAATTTCGTTTCTTCAAAGAGCTTCTGCGCGATGAGGGACTTACAACTGGACGCTACGATGCCCGCCTTACGGGCAAAGATGCCACGGAGGCCGGCAATGGCCCGGAATACGACGCAAGCGACGTGGCCGTTACGCCGGTATTTTATTCCTGTATGGCAAACTACCTCTCAGGCGAACTCGGTTACGTATCGGATCTCAAATATCGAATGTGGAACGAGGATCGCGCTGGATGGCCGGACAACAGCGGTGGGTATCTCGATACGAGCGATTCGCTCCGCCAGGCTCTGAACAAGAATCCGTATATGAAAGTGATGTTCTGCTGTGGTTGGTACGACCTTGCATGCCCGTACTTCGCAACGCGATACAGCGTGAACCATATGGACCTCGGCGCTAAGCAGATGGCGAACATTTCCTTCCACTACTATCCTGCGGGACATATGATGTATATCGAAAAGTCCGCGCGTGAAAGTCTCTCGAAAGACGTCGCCGCCTTTATCGAAGGTGCGAAATAAAAAAGCGGCCCTCCAATCGGGGGGCCGCAAAGGAACCGAAGGGCTAATTTCCGATTTCGGAGATTAGTTCTTCTACTTTCTTTTCGAGCTCTTCGCCCCTAAGGTTTCGCGCACGGATGATCCCTTTCGAATCTATAATATAGATTGTGGGCCAGCCGTGTACGTTCCAAGCGGAGGCGAGCTTGCCACTCGTGGAGCCGTCGACCGCATTGCGCCAGGTGATTTCGTTTTCTTTGAGGATTTTTTGGACGACCGACCGGTCGCCATCGCTGTTGATCCCGATGAGAGCGAATGGCTTGTCTTTCAACTTAGCCACCATTTCTTTCTCATGGGGCAGCATGCTGCGGCACGGCCCTCACCAAAATCCCCAGAAATCGACAACCACGACCTTGCCGCGGTAATCGCTGAGGTTGAAATCGACGCCTTCCTGATCGGTCGCCTTGAAATCCGGGGCTGGCTTACCGATGCTCAGATTATCCATTGCGAAGAGTGTGTTTTTTGCGCTCTCCGCAGCTTTGGTTTTCGGATATGTGTCGATTAGGCGATTCAGAATTCCCTTGGCGCGCGGAATATCTCCGGTGCCGTTGTAATCGTCATAGAAGAAGCCTACTCGCAGCATCACTGCCTTCGCCTTTACTTCGGGATCTTTTACTTTATCCTCGATGCGGGAAAGCATTTTGATTGCGTCGGCTTGGGACATGCCGATGTACGCCACGAATGGTAGGGAGGACGCTAGGCTCGGCGAACTCGGATAGTCTTCCACCAGGGCGTCGATCGCCTTGGAGAACGAAGCCTTATCCTGCGATGCATAGGAAAGCTGCGCCGCGAAGGCCAGCGCCTGAGCGCCGGTGTCTGAGCCAGCCGCCCTACGAGCAAGATCGAAAGCCTTGGGAATGTATCCCTTGGCTGGGCCCTTGCTCATATCGAAAGCCACGCCGTTCTTTGCATCATCCTCGGCCTTCTTGTAGAAAGCCTCCATATCGGCCTGATACGTCTTCTGCATGGTTTCGAGTTCTTTGGCGAAGTCCATTTGGGCCATCGCCGAGGCCAAGAGTCCTACAGAAGCAAACAACAAGAGTATGCGTTTCATTACGAAACACCTCCTTTGGGCGGTCGACCGCCACGTCGCGATTCTATCCTAATCGAAGCCTTTGCGGATGCAAGGCGTATACTTTTATCATGAAGACGCTGAGATGTGTTGCCTTGATTGCAGTTGCCGGCATGGTCGCCGGCTTTGCTCCGATGAGGTGGGACCGAGCGGCTGGCGTAGGCGTCGTCGATGGAGGTTCGTGGGCCGGATCGCACTTCGATTTCGTCATCCGCTTGCCGCAAGCGCGGACCGAAAGGAACCGCTTCCACTTCTGGGATCCCGGCATGTTCCTGCCCGTGGATGTGCAGCTTACGCACATTCGCGGCATCACCTTCACGGACAGCCGCGTAGACTTTGCCGGCTCGGGCACCAACAATGGCGATCCGATAACCGCGTCCGGCTGGGTTCAAGACAACGGCGACGGATCCCTAGATCATTTCCATTTTGTAGCCCACGACCTGCAAGGCAATGTGGTCGCCTATGGAGATGGACACCTGACCGAGGGCGACATCGTCGTAACGCATGGGCAATAGAAGTCTCTAAACGAACCGGGTCCTCTCAACAGACAGCGTGAGAGGACCCGGTCAGGACGCTAAAGGCCCTACTTCTTTCGTTTGTAGGTTCCGGACAGAACCTGAGGGTGCTCCTCGGTGGTTTCGGTGCAGGTGAGTTTGAGTTCGTCGGGGTTTGACATGTCGAAGACGAACACTATGCCGTCCTCGCCATTCATCGGCCGCGCTTCTATCGTTAGCTTCTTGCCATCGATCTTGCCCTTGCCGACGAGAGCGCCGTTGTCAAAAGAGGCGAAGAAGTGAGCTTCGATATTCCCATCGGCATCCGAATTCAGGAGCGCGGTCGCTTCCACCGGGCCCGCTTCAGGCAATTCCAGCTTCAGATCGAGCTTTATCCAGCGGTCGTTCAGCATTTTTGCGCCCTTTATCGAACTGGCCTTTTGAGGCGTGTCGTGAAAGGCGGCAGTGCCCTGCCATTCGCCTACGAGCGGCAGGAGCTTGCTATTGTCGAACTTCTGCTCTTGGGCGAAAGCCGCGGAGCTAAGGATGCCGACGAGTATCAGGACGGAGGAGGCTTTCATACTGCGCAGACTACCGCCAAAGTCTTGCGCGGTCCGCTAAATGGGTCCTTAGCCCCAAGCATTGCCGCCCCTTGACTACACGAGGAAGAACCTGGCAACATGGCGCGATATAGCCGGTACTTGCCGGCAGAAGGAGAGGCAAATGAAAAAACTGATACTTGTAGCCGGCATCGGCGCGTTGACTGCAGCCGGCCAGGCAAACATTCTTGTGAACCCTGGGTTCGAAACCGGAGATATGGCTCCTTGGGTAGTTGGGTTCAGCGGCGGCGTCGACGATTGGCACGTGATTGCCGGCGGCCAGAGCGGTGCATTTTCTGCAACGGCAGCGGGCAACACGCAAATCCGGCAAGACTTCGCGCCGGTCGCGGGCTCAGACGTCAGTATGATCTCGTTTTGGATGATGCACCCGAACTCGGGCAGCGCTCCATCGGCGGTCGATCTATTTTATGACGACTTCACATTCGAAGAAAATTTGATTTCCTCAACTACCACGGAGTGGGAGTTCTTCGACGTTACGTCGTTTGTGAACACAAGCAAAACCCTCGTGGCGATCGGCATCTGGGGATACTCGAGCGCCGGAGGCGATGCCGACCGCACGAACCTCGATGACGTCGATATCGAGGGCGTTCCCGAGCCCGCCAGTTTGCTTTCGCTCGCCGGCGTCAGCTTGCTGTTGCTCAGACGGAGAAGATAACCGGCGTTTAGCCGTCCCGGCCGATCATCCGCGCCGGGACGGCGGACGCGAGCCATAATGGAGGCGCAATGCCATCGAGTGTCGGACTCACCACGAAACAGGCGCCTTTTATCGAGGAGGCGCAGGCGCACGGCGAACTTTTTATCCGACAGCCGTACGAACTCTACAGCAGCGAGAATCAGGATACTTGGCGCCGCTTATATGACCGGATGCTGCCGCGCTGGCGCAAATATGCCAACGAAAAATTTCTCGAGGGCGTCGAAAATCTCGCGCTCGATCCGAACGGAATTCCACGACTCGAAGACATCAACAAATTTCTAAGTCCTCTGAGCGGATTCAAAGCCAAAGCGGTTAGCGGTTACGTTCCGGCGTATATGTTTTTCGACTGCCTGCGCAACCGCGAATTTCCGACGACGATAACGATTCGCGACGGGAAATCGCTTGACTATTTGCCGGAGCCGGACATTTTTCACGACGTGGCCGGGCACGTTCCGATGCATACGGACAGGCAATTTTCCGACGTACTCGTGCGGTTCGGTGAAACGGCGCGCGCCGCGGCAGAACACGCTGCGTCGATAGCCGACGTCGAAGAAAGAATTCGAAGTGTCGAGAGCATCATCAAGGCCATGGCCCGATTCTTCTGGTTTACAATCGAATTTGGCCTCATGAAGGGAAAAAGCGGAGAAACGAAAGTCTACGGAAGCGGTCTTCTCAGTTCTTACGGCGAAATCGAAAATTGCATCGAATCGCCAGATGTCCAGCGTTTTCCATTTCAGCTCGAATGGGTGATCAATCAGTATTTCGAAATCCATCACTACCAGCCGCTTTTATTCGTGGTCGATTCGTTCGAACATTTATTTAGCGAGCTC
>DASSBY010000021.1:0-12566 GCA_035698285.1 Fimbriimonadales bacterium
AGCCAATGCACAACCGCGCCAGCCGCAGCTCGTACGCTCCGGGTTCGACATTCAAAATTGCGACCCTCATCGGCGCGATTGAATCGGGAAGCGTAACGCCCAGCACTTCATTCTTTTGCGGGGGCTCGATACGGTTGGGAAGCCGGACGTTTCGCTGCCTGGGACATCATGGAACCCTTACTTACGAGCCGGCGCTAATCCGCTCCTGCAATATTTTTTATGCCCAGTTGGGCCGGCGCGAAGATCGAGAGCCCATCGCGCGCGCCGCGACCGAATTGGGCCTCGGACATAAAACCGGCATCGATCTTGTTGGCGAATCGAGCGGGAGCATCCCAACCGACGATTGGCTCCGGGAAACGGACACAAAATGGTATCCCGGAGACACGATTAACATGTCGGTCGGACAAGGTTATGTAGGGGCGACTGCGCTCCAAATGGCGCAATATATTTCGACGGTCGCGAACCGCGGAACGGCGTATAGACCGCACTTACTTCGTGCGGTTCTGGGGCCAGCGGCCGACGCCAAACCAGTATTTGAAAAAACGGAATTGGTGGCCAATGTTCATTTGTCCGAAGATTGGTGGGATCGAATTCATCGCGCATTGATCGGAGTCGTAACCAGCGGGACGGCGAGGGCAGCGCAAATTCCCGGTGTTACCGTTGCAGGAAAGACCGGAAGCTCCGAACATGGCCGGGGAAAGACGTCGCATGGGTGGTTCGTGGCTTTTGCTCCCGCAGAAAATCCCAAAATAGCAATCGCAGTCGTTTTGGAATCCGGCGGACACGGAGGGACGGTCGCCGCTCCGGTCGCCCGCGCCGTAATGGAAAAATACCTCAGCAAGAACTCCTAGCCGAGTTTTTTCGCGCGCAATTCGGCCAAATGTTTTGCGATGCGCTGCTTTAGGCCCATCAACCTTTCGGCTTCTTCGACGCTTTGGCCCGCGATTTCGAAGCGCTTGGTGTCCTCGATGAACTGCCGAAAATCGGTGAGCGACATGCCCCATTTTTCGGCAACCTCTTCTTCGGTTGGGTCACGGCCAAGTTCATCGCGCAAGGCGAGCCTATCCGATTCCACTTCCGAGAGGCCCGTCATATGCATCAGTTCTGGGTAGGTCTTGTTCTCGTAGTCGGTAAGCGTCTCCAAGGCGGCTTCGAGCATGCGAATTGCTGTTGTGCCGTCGTCGCGCTTTTCGGATTGATTCGCCAAAAATATCCGAGCATTTACTGCGTCGGTGCCAACGATCCACGGCAACGCTGAAGCTGTCTGGGACTCCTTGGTGTCGGTATCGATCAGTTCTTTGGCTGCGACCTCCGCCGCGCTGAACCTTTTTTCTCGCACCAGGAATTCGAAATATTCGCGCCTCGATTCTGTGTTCTCGCTTTCGTCGATGGCCGCGCGGTAAGAGTTTTGCGCTTCTTCCATTTGATTCGCGGCTTCGTACGCATGCGCTAGCAATATCAAATTCTTGGAAACTGGCTCGAGAGCAACGGCTTTGTTTGCGCTTGCGATCGCCTTTTGCGGCTCTTTTCGCGCGGCGTAGACGCTGGAGAGTTCTACATAGGGCTGCGACCAAAGCGGAGCGATGGCAAGCGCGTTCTGCATTTTTCCGATGCCTTCGTCCGCCAGGCCTTTTTCGAGAGCGTACATGCCGGTCGAAGTCTGATAATGCGCGGCAGCGTAACCAACCAAAACATATAGCGACGCAACGGACGTGGCGCCGATCGCAAGAATCCGGCTCATCAGCGGAGCGCGTTCCGGCATGACTCCGTCCGCAGAGAGGTTAAGCCCTATCCCCAGCAACCCAAAAAGCAGGACAGAAAATCCGAAGTAGGACATGTTCGACTCAACCAAGATGTCCGCGCCGGCGGCAATGACGCTTGCAACAACGCCGAGCCTCAAAATGCTCATCTCCTCGGGAACTCCGGGGTGCCTTTTCAAAACCTTAAACAGCCAAATGACGCCCATCGCCAAAAATAGGATTAGCGCCGGGATGCCGACCTCCGCCGCCATCTGCAGATAGGACTCATGGGCCACGACCGACCCGCCGGTCTCGGTGAAATTGTGTATTTCGTTGCCGTACGACCCAAGACCGAAGCCTAGCATTGGTCGCGCCTCGACCATTTTTATCGTATCCTGCCAAAGCTGTTTTCTAAAACCGAAAGACTGCTGCGACTCCTGCGAAGATCCGGCCAGTCGACCTCCAGCAGTGCTTTGGCCCCCAACGCTGTGAGAAAGCAGCGTCATTCCAGCGGTGATTACGGCGGCGACGGCCAGTGCGGAGCCGAAGGGCGCTAGCTGCTTTACCGTAATCAGCCGTTGAACTCCAGCGACTAGGATGAAACTCGCGATGCCGACCGTGGCGGCCAGCAGCCCTCCTTTTGAGGCCGTCAGCCAAAGTGCAACGAGGCAAAGCGACGTTCCGAGGACGTAGAGCAGCCGCTCGGACTGCCTCGCCACTGTGGATAAGCCGATTCCAATAGGAATTGCGATCGCAAAGAGCCCGGCAACGGCGTTAGGATTTTGCCAACCCGCAAAAATGCGCCAATTCGCCGTCCGAATCGACATCATGAATTCATAAACGCCAGAGAGCGCAACGAGAGTTGCCCCGCACAGAATCGCGATCAGTGCAGCTTTCGATAGCTTCTCCCTCCCCAAAATTATCACGCTTCCAAATAAAGTTAGGGTGTAGGTCGTGTAACGCGCCAATTCGAGTAGGGTGTCATTTTTGAAACGGCTCTCCACAAGGGATAGGGCTAGCCATAGCCAAAATAAAAACAATAGGGAAGTAATGCTTGCGGCGGGGATCTGCAAGACCGACTTTCTCATCGACGCGAAAAGCACACCGCAAAGGAGAAACGCCGCGACGAGCGCATGGTCGAACGCCGGAACGGAGCGCCCCAGCAGCCCGCTCTGGAAAAATTCTGACGCGCTCAAAGGCTGGGCTGAGAATACGACATTGCCGCCAAACCAGGCCGCCATTGCGAGCCCGACAGTAAAGAAAATCGCCGGTAACGACACCGATTTCTTCATGCTCTCCCTCGATTGAACTCGTCGACCTTGTTCTTCAAGATGAAGATGGACTGCCGGACGAAAAGCATCGCATAGGCTGCAAAGAGCGCGAACGGCCTCAACAGCAACGGCGTCTTTGGAAGGTAATGCTTTTTATAAAATAGCATCATGCTTTTATGGAATTGGCGGATCATAATGTTCGCAACGCGGTCGGTGCTTCTGCCAATCGCATGCGTGATGACGGAATCCGGAACGTAAACAACCCGATATCCCGCCTCGTGCGCGCGATAGCAAATGTCTACGTCCTCAAGGTACATAAAAAACTGCTCATCGAATCCGCCTATTTTTTCGTACAATTCGCGAGAAATGGTAAGCGAAGCTCCGCTGACCCAATCCACGTCACGAACTGCGTTATGCTCCCAGTTGGTCATGAGGTAATCGCGCGTGAACCGGTTTTTCGGGAATAGCTGGCCGAGCGGCGTATTTCGGAAAACGGCAGCCGCAGGCGTCGGAAACCTGCGGCAGCTCATTTGGAGGCTTCCGTCCGGGTTCAAGAGTTTGGCCCCGACAATTCCGACGTCGGAGTTCTCGCGCATGAAATCTACCACGCGCGCGATTGCGCCCGCGTGGACAATGGTGTCTGAATTCAACGCCATAAGATATTCTCCCATCGATTCTTTGAACGCCAAATTATGTCCCTTTCCGAAGCCGAGATTCTCTCCGGGCAGCAGGAGACGAACCCAAGGGAAGAGCGATTCGACCATCTCCCGACTGCCGTCGTCGCTGGCATTCTCGACGACGACAACTTCGAAGTTCGCCTCGGTTCGCACCTGATCCAACGAGCGCAGGCAAACCTCCAGATCGGGGCGCGTATTCCAGCTGCAAATCGTGATGCTAATATCGAAATCCGGCATCCCACCCCCTCGCGCGTATAAATGCTGCCAACCAGACGTAGGCTGAAAAAATCCAGATAAGGGGAGCGTTCCACCATTTGAGATACCACTTCCTGTAATAGCGTAAAAGGCTGCGATGCGATTCCCAAACCATCTTTTTTGGAATTTGTCTTGTGCTTTGGCCCCCGAAGTGGATAATGCGAACTTCCGGCGAATACCATATTTGCCAGCCAGCTCTTTTTATTCGATAAAGCAAATCCACTTCGTTGAAAAAAATCGGAAACAGCTCGTCCATTACGCCGACTTCGTCCAGCGCCGATTTTCTGAAAAGCAGAAACGTTCCCATCGGCTGTTCTGCCTCTTGGGCCTTAGTATAATCGAAAGCCACTTGCCGATACTCGCCAAATTGCCGGGGAAAGAATTTCGAGAGTCCGAGGATCTCAGGAATGATGGCCGATGGCCGCGGAAAGCTGCGGACGCTGCGCTGGATCGCTTTTGCGTCGGCGTCGAGAAGCGTTCCTGCAAGCACCGCCGCTTTGGGCATCGCCGCGAGCCGGTCGACGGCGACCTGGAGAGAATCGTCGAAGAACTTCGTGTCCGCGTTCAGCGTCAGAAGCCACTCACCCTTCGCCACCCCAAATCCGAGGTTGTTCCCCATCGCGTAGCCGAGGTTCTGACCGGAAGCTTCCAGCCGCACCCATGGGAACTCGAAGGCGACCATCGCCGCAGAGCCGTCCAAACTCGCATTATCGACCACGATCACTTCCAAAGGCTCCGTCGTCCGGTGGGCGTCGATAGACCGGAGACATTCGCGAAGGTGCTCACGCGTGTTCCAGTTGACGATAATGACGCTGAGCATTGACCCTTTTGACAGTATTCAGACTCTGGGAGAGCCGGCAAAGACTCAAAAGCACAGCCGGCCTCCCAAAGCGTACAGAATGTTGTGATGGTCCGTTCGATCGGTCTATTCGTCGCCGCACTCATCGCCGGATGCTCCGGTGACCCGCCTGACGTGGCGAAAACCGTCGTCATTCCCAAGAAGGAGGGAACAAAGACGCAGGTGCAATTCGCGGCTCGCGACGGCCGCAAAGTCTACGCGGATTTCTATAAGACTTCGAACGGCTCGGACACCATCATCCTGCTTTTCCATCAAGCCGGCTCGAACGCGCACGAATACGAGACCATCGCCCCGAAGCTCCTCGAAATGGGATACGATTCCCTCGCCGTCGACCAGCGTTCAGGAGGCGAAATGTGGGGCCGCAAGAACCGCACGGGCGACCTTTCGAATCACTACATTGATGCCTACAGGGACATGCAGGGGGCCCTCGAATGGGCCAAGTCAAAGAACTACGGGCATATCGTAGCCTGGGGCTCCAGCTACAGCGCATCGCTGGTGCTAAAACTTGCGGTGGACAACAAGGATGTCGAAGCAGTCCTCGCATTTTCCCCCGGGGAGTACTTCGGCGGAACGGTCGTCAAGGACTGGAACATGCGCGTCGCAGTCCCTGTTCTCATGGCGATGACGCCCGACGAGGCAAACGGCGATGGGCTTCTTCTCTATGAAGCCTCGTCTCATACCCCCGCCAGAACGCACGGCGATATGTTCGTATCGTTCCCCGACTCGGTCCATGGGTCTTCCACGCTTCGGGAGGACCGCAATCCGAAGGGTTGGCGCAAGACCTGGCAGCAGGTGACAAGCTTCCTGAAGGCGAATGCCAAGGCAAAGAGCATGGGCTAAAATAGCGCCGTGCGGCGAGCTTATTTTCTCCGCACAGGAGGCATCAAAGTTATGAAGAAGTTTCTCATCATCCCCGCCGCGCTTGCTCTAACGCTTGGCGTCGTGGGATGCAGCAAGCAGCCGACGACCCCAGAGGCGCCTACAACCGGCGGTGTGGACGGAACCGTAAGCACTGTGCCCGACTTTAGCAGCGACGCTACGATTGTCGCCACAGTGGTTCCGGCGGTCGCAGCGGCCGTCAGCAAGGCCGTTGGCGCCGAAGGCGCTGTGACCGTGGACGAAATGAACAACGTCATCAACATAAAAGGCACAGTCCCGAACAACGACCTTAAGCGGGCGGCCGAAGCAGCAGCCAAGGATGCGCTGGCCAAGATGAACGCCCCGGCGGACATTAAGGTGAACAACGCCTTGATGGTCAAATAAGGAGGCAACGTGCCCTACAACATTAACGGCATCGAGCAAACGATTCCCGATCCCCAAATGAAGGATGGAACCATGTTTGTACCCCTGGCGGACGTTTCCGATACGTTGGGAGGCTACGTCGACTACGACCATGAATCGAAAACCGCGACAGTCGAGCTGGGCTCGAGCAAGGCGAGGGTGACCGCCGCGGACGACTCGGTCGAAGTCGACGGCCAAAGCGTCAAGCTTAGCGCCGCTCCCTTCATCGAGAACGACGTTATGTGGGTCCCGGTAAGGTTCTTTCAGCACGCAATGCACTGTGACCTTCAGGTAGACGGCGAAAGCGTAACGCTAAACCGGCAGCTCTAGCTCGCCTTGCCCGCCGCGCCCTTCGCGTGGCGGGCCTTTTTGCGTCCCGTGCATAATTCCAGGCATCGATATGAAACTATTGCCGTTCGTCGCGCTTTGTATTTTCGGGATTCTCGGCTGCTCGGGCACCAACCAAGGTAAGCAGGAAGCGCTGCCGATAAAAATAGGATTCCTGGTGAAATCCGGAACAGAGGTTTGGTTCCGACAGGAATGGAAATTTGCGGAAGAAGCGTCCAAGACGCTTGGTTTCGACCTAGTCGAGCTTGCCACGCCGGACGCCGGGACCGTTATGTCGGCAATCGACAATCTGCACACACAGGGCGCGCAAGGCTTGATCATTTGCAGCCCGGACGTAAAGCTCGGACCGGCCATCGTGGAAAAGGCAAAACAGTTCAATATGAAACTCCTTACCGTGGACGACCGCCTCGTCGGTCCGGACGGGCAGCCTTTGAAAGACGTCGCCTATCTAGGGATCTCAGCCGAAAATATCGGCAAGATGGTCGGGCAGGCGATCGTAGACGAAATAAAGCAGCGCGGTTGGAATATGAATGAAGTCGGAGCACTGGCGACAACGGTCGACGAACTGGAAACTGCGCGCCAGCGCACCGACGGCGCGAAGTCCGTCCTTCTTGCGAACGGATTCCCCGAAAAGAATATTTTTGAAACGCCGTGGAAGAACCGAGACATAAAAGGCGCGCTCGATGTCGCCGCGGTCACGCTCACGCAACATCCTGAAATCAAAAAGTGGGTCGCTTATTCGATGAACGACGACGGCGTCCTCGGAACCGTGCGCGCCTGCGAAGGGCGCGGAATTCCTGCCAGCGACGTTATCGGCGTCGGTATAAACGGAACTAGCGGAGTCGACGACTTTCGAAAATCAGGACCGACCGGTTTCTTCGCGTCCGTCCTGCTCAGCCCCAGGAGGCACGGATACGGAACCGCGGAAATGATGTTCAATTGGATCAAGAACGGAGTCGTGCCGCCTTTGGAAACATTTACCGACGGGATTTTGATCACGCGCGAAAATTACAAGGAGCAGATGCACAAAGAAGGGCTTCTTTGAGCTATCTGGAGTTCGAACACCTTACGAAAACATTTCCGGGCGTTCGGGCGCTCGAGGACGTTTCTTTCGGCGTCGATGAAGGCTCCGTCCATGCCGTGTGCGGCGAAAATGGCGCCGGCAAAAGCACGCTTCTGAAAATTCTGAGCGGCGTTTATTGTCCGGATTCGGGGAGCGTTAAGGTTGGCGGAAAGACGGTGTCGTTCGCAACTCCATTCGAAGCAATTCGCGGCGGCGTCGCGGTAATCTACCAAGAGCTTCACCTCGTTCCGGAAATGACCGTGGCGGAAAATGTGTTTCTCGGACATCTACCCCAAAAAGCCGGCATTCTCGATCGCCATGGTCTGGTGCAGTCTGCAAGCAAGATTTTCGGGAGCTTGGGCGTCGACATCGATGTGAAGGCAAGGGTCGGTGCGCTGCCGTTAGCGCAGCGCCAGATGGTTGAAATAGCCAAGGCTATGTCGCTGGATGCGAAAGTAATCGCCTTTGACGAACCGACCAGTAGCCTAAGCTCACGCGAAGTAGATCATCTCTTTGCACTAATTAGCGACCTAAAGAGGCAAGGGCGAGTTATCCTCTATGTAAGCCACCGAATGGCGGAAATATTCGCAATTTGCGACAAGGCAACCATTCTTCGCGACGGCAGGCACGTGGAGACTTTCGGCGACCTTCGAAATATTGGGGAATCGGAAATCGTGACACGAATGGTGGGCCGTTCTATCAACGACATTTACGGATACCGCGGGCGAAAAATCGGCGGCGAGCGCCTTTCGATAAGCAATCTTGAGGCCGAGGGCTTGAGAGGCCCTGCATCGCTGACAGTGGGAACAGGCGAAATTGTCGGCATTTTCGGCCTCGTCGGCGCCGGAAGGACCGAACTCCTCCAGGCAATTTATGGCGCGGTGAAGAAAACGGGCGGCGTTGAGATCGACGGAAAGGCGGCAAACACCGCGGCGCCCCCGGCATCCATCAAGTCAGGACTCGCCCTTAGCCCGGAGGACCGAAAAAAGGACGGTATTTTCCCCCTAAGGTCGGTGTCGGAAAACATCAACATTTCATCTCGCAAGCAATTTGCTATCGGTGGTTTCTGGATCAGCGAGATTCGTGACAAACAAAACGCCGAAAAGCAAGTCGGACGGCTCCGTATCAAGGCTCCGTCGCTGGGTCAGCCCGTCGGCCTCCTTTCGGGCGGCAACCAGCAAAAGGCGATTCTCGGCCGGTGGCTAAGCGACAATGTGAAGGTGCTCATGCTGGACGAGCCCACACGCGGAATTGATGTTGGAGCGAAACGCGAAATTTACGAAATTATGTACGAATTGGCAGAACAGGGCGTCGGAATCTTGTTTGTGTCGAGCGAGATGCCGGAAGTTCTGGGCGTTAGCGACCGCATTTTAGTCATGCGCCAGGGCCAGATCGTCGCCAATCTAAAGCGCAGCGACGCGACCGAAGAAAAGCTCCTGCGCCTAGCCCTTCCCACGAGTGTGGGCGTGGCGTGAATATAGGCCCCGTTCGACGGCTTTGGGAAACCGGCGGAATGGTTCTCGTGTTTTTCGTCCTAATCGCGGTTCTATCGTCAACCGTTCCGAACTTCGCCACACTCGAAAACGCGCGCAACCTTCTGATGTCCGTTTTTTCTGTGGGAATGATTGCTTGCACGATGCTGTTTTGCCTCGCTGGCGGGGACTTCGATCTTTCTGTCGGTTCGACTTTCGCGCTCGCAGCCGTCGTAGCTGCCCTCGTGATAAATAAGACCGGCAACGCTCTTTATGCTGTCAGCGCTGGTATAGGAGTTGGCGCGCTCGCCGGTTTCATCAACGGCTTCTTTATAGCGAAGATCGGCATCAACGCTCTTATCACTACTTTGGCGACCATGCAGATCGTGCGCGGAGCGGCCCAAATTCTAACCGACGGAACGTCCATCGGTATTTTCAACCAAAGTTTCGGACGACTCGGGAAAAGCGAATGGCTGGGAATCCAATCCCCAGCGCTTATCATGATCGCTTGCTTTATCATTTTCGGCGTGCTATTGAATAAGACGGTCTTTGGCCGAAATACCCTTGCAATCGGCGGGAACGGAGAGGCAGCGCGTCTCGCAGGCGTCCCGGTAGCCAGGACGAAAATCATCATCTTTACAATGCAAGGAATGGTGGCCGCCTTGGCGGGAACGGTGTTGGCCTCATATGTGACGAGCGCGCAGCCAAACGTCGGCGTCGGCCTGGAATTGCAAGTAATATCTGCTTGTGTCCTCGGCGGCGTGTCGCTTACCGGAGGCGTAGGCACAATCAGCGGAACCATTGTCGGCGTCTTAATTATGGGAGCTGTCCAAAACGCCATGATTTTGAAAAATATCGACACGTTTTGGCAAATGGTTGTGAGCGGAGCGATCTTGCTTGCCGCCGTCATGCTAGATAAATTCAAAATGCGAAGCACATGATACTTAAATCAATCAACTATTGGTCAATGCCCGGTGGCCTCGATGGATCCCTATCGTTGCAGGAATTCTTTGGTCTCGCAGCGAAATATAAGTTCCCGGCCGTAGAGGTCGCTGTCGGGGAGACGGGCGGACTGAACCTATCCACGTCCGAAGAAGAATGCCAAAAGATTCTTGCCACGGCTGAAACGGAAGGCGTAAAAATTGCAAGCGTAGCAAGCGGCCTTTACTGGAGCCGTTCGGTAGGGGACGCGGAGGCGTCATCGCGCTCCGCCGCTCAAGGCGACCTGCGGAAAATGCTGCAGATCACCGCTTGGCTGGGTTGCCGAACCCTACTCGTCATACCTGGTTCGGTCGACGTTTTTTTCAATCCCGACCGCGCACCCATCGATTACAAAGTAGTTTGGGATCGCGCGAGCGAAGGAATCCGAAGCTGCCTCGATGATGCGCAGCGTCTCGATGTCCGCATGGGAATTGAAAACGTTTGGAACAAATTTCTTCTGAGCCCAATGGAAATGGCCTCATTTATAGATCAATTCGGTTCTGCCCACGTGGGTGCCTACGTCGACGTTGGAAACTGCCTTCTTTACGGATATCCACAACAATGGCTGCGCATTTTGGCGGAGCGCGTCGTGGGCATTCACTTTAAGGACTTCCGAAAAGCTGTCGGTACCGTCGAGGGTTTTGTCGATTTATTGGAGGGCGACGTAGATTGGCCGGAAGTCAAGGACGCCATCAAGGAAATCGGATACGAAGGACCGATCGCCGCCGAGATGATTCCGCAATATAAGCATCACCCGCTTGTGCGTGTCGCCAATACGTCTGCAGCGATGGACGCGATCTTGGAAGCGAAAGACTAGCGAACGAGTTCGACCGTGCGCCGCTCTCCGCGATTTCTACCCCTCAGAACGATGCCGGCAAAAGCGATGTAAAGAACGACACCAATTGCGGCAGCGAGCCACATCGCTGGCCATCCAAACTGCAGCCAAATCGCCACAACCACGAAATCGAGCGCTGCGAGCGGAAGTAAATATTTCCATCCAAGCGTCATAAGTTGGTCGTAGCGAAGCCGCGGAAGAGTAGCGCGTAGCCAAACATAAAACGTAAGCCCGCCAAAGAGCTTTCCAATAAACCAAATCGGCGCCAAAATCGGCAAATCCATGAAGCGGGCTATCGCAGCCATCCACGAAGGACCGTGCTGCGCGATGTAGTCCCAATTGAGCGGCAGCGCGCTCCAGCCGCCCAAGAACATCACCGCGAATACACCCGAGAAAGCCATCATCATCGCATACTCGCCCATGAAGAAAACCGCGAATTTCATCGAGGCATACTCCGTGTGGAAACCGGCGATCAATTCCGACTCGGCCTCGGGAAGATCGAACGGAGCGCGATTTGTTTCTGCCACCATGCAAATAAGAAAAACGAGCCCCGCCACGAGCCCGAACGGCGTTAGGATATTCCAAGCCTGGAGCCACGGAAAATAAAGCGGTTGATGCTGTGCCGCGACGACTTCCGTCATCCGAAGAGATCCGGTCGCTAAAATGACGCACCCCAGCGCAACCCCCATCGCAAGCTCATAGCTGACCAGCTGCGCCGCGCTCCTAAGCCCGCCAAGCAGAGAATATTTATTATTCGATGCCCAGCCTGCCAAAAATACGCCGTAGACGCCCATGGATGAAATTGCAAGAACATACAATATTCCGATGTCTACATCGGCGATCGGCGTAAACCGGCGATCGGGCCCCCAGGGCAGCGTGCCCCAAATCGCGAAGGCGGGAAAAAGAGCAACGGCCGGCGCGATGATATAAATCCATTTATCCACCATCGTCGGCATGATATCTTCCTTAAAGAAGAGCTTTATCCCGTCTGCTATCGGTTGCAAGAGCCCGAAGGGACCGACGCGGTTCGGGCCGATCCTGTCCTGCATCCAGCCGAGCAGCCGACGCTCCCACCAAATAATGGGAGGCACTACCGCGAGAATAAAGACAAGGATGATGAGGACGCGCAGCAACGCCCACCAAATGCTGTCTTGAAAAACCGCCGGAGCCTGCGCCAAAAGGTCCATCTGCAAGGAAAAGTCTACCTTGCGGCCCCGAAGGTTGGCACTTCGGCGGACAGCTTCGCGAAGACCTCATCGGCGTTGAAAGGAGGCACATCGTTCAGCATTCGCATGGAGATCTCACCGAACACGGTCCACGCAGGCTTCGACATCCCTTTCGGGGGCAATATCCCGTCCACTTTCTGGATTCGCCGCTCGCAGTTCGTGTACGATCCGTCCCTTTCGCTAAAAGCGCAAGTCGGCAGAACCACGCTGGCAAACTCTAAGGCTTCCGACTTAAGAATGTCCTGTACGACCAAAAAATTCACGTTTGTGAGCGCTTCTTGAACTAAACTCCGGTCCACGCCCATAGCAAACGGGTCGCATTGCAACAGCCAGAGCGCTTTGATGCGGCCGTCGCGGCATCCTTCCAAAATCGCTCTGGTATTCCCTCTCTCGGGAATAAAGCCGACGTCCATCGCGCCCTGCTCGTTCGATTCGGTGGCGAAGACGTTCAGCTTGCCTCCGAGATCGCGCAGTGCGTCTAGAATCGCCAAACCGTTTTCCAACTCATAAATGGAGCGCGACGCAACGATCGAAGCATCCGCGCCGATCTCTTTCGAAA
>DASSBY010000022.1:0-19862 GCA_035698285.1 Fimbriimonadales bacterium
GGCCGGAGTTATTTTGGGCGCTGCCGTGCCGGGGATTACGCCGCTGTTGAGCGCACGCTTCCACTCCTTTTCAAAGTCTTCGCCCATGCCGCGCTTCTGCCAGTACGCTCGTACGAGGTCGTAGCCGTCCGCAGGCTTCGTGAAAAGGCCGGCCATCATCTCGATCGCCGACTTGCCGTCGTAGAGTGGCTCGATGAGCGGCTGCGTAATCGAAGCCGTACCGTCGAACGCGCGAGCGTCACCCCATGTTTCGAGTTCGTGGCCCATCGGCAGGTGCCAGCGACTAACGGATGAGGTTTCGTCCTGGTAAAGGCTCAGGTGCACCGTAAACGTGGCCTTGCGCAGCGCTTCGCTAAAGCCAAGGTCGCGCGGAGCCGTGAACGCCGGATTACCTCCGATGATCAGCAGCAAGTCGACCGTCCCAGCTCTTAATTCATCCGTTAAAGTGGCGATCGCCTTCGCTTGGCCGCCTGCGCCGGATGCAGGAATCGGCTCGGTGTAGGCAACCGTCTTGCCGACGTTGCCTAGAGCCGCATTCATCGCATGCGCCAAGGCGTGCACTTCCGGCGGCTGGTGGTCGCCCACGACGACGATGCTTCGTCCCGAGTTTGACTTTAGATCTTGTGCAACCGCCGCAACATACTCCGCGTGTTCATTGGCAGCGGCCCCGCCTCCCACGCCCATGGCGGCCGCGATCGCCTGAGCGATGCCGAAAACGTCCCCAGCTTTAACTGCGAGTCGGTGGTCGGCCATGGTGCCCGTTACGGTAATGCCGCTCTCGACGACATAAAGCCGGTTCATGTCGGTCTTGCCCTGTCTTGCGCGCCTCTTGTTGGCGAAGTCGCCGGCGTAGCGAAGGTGCCCAGGCCCGCTATTGATGAAATCGCAGTCGAGAGAGAGGATGATGTCGGCCTTGTCGAACGAGTAAAGGGTTTCGGCCGGCATGCCGAAAAACATCTCCGCGCCCTCGTACATGTTGTCGCGGTTCGCCGGCTCGTAGCTGTACCATTTGGCCGAGGGGTACGCCTTCAAGACATCTTGAACTTGAGTCGTGAGCGTCGGCGATGTGACGGTTTCGGTGAGAATCCTAATCCCCGCGCCCTTGATCGACTTTTGCCTTTCAAGCTCGGCGTGGGCGACTTTGTTGAACTCATCCCACGTCGACGGCCGCGTAAGGTTGACCACGTTCTTCGAACGATCAGGGTCGTAAAGCCCGAGAACTGTTGCGCCCATCCAAATATTCGAGGTGCCGCGATTAGATGGATGTTTGGGATTACCGTCGACCTTGGTTGGACGGCCGTTATGCGCCTCCGCAAGGGCTCCGAAACCAAAACCGCCCAATGTTAGAGTGGTCGCGTAGTGCTCCTCTTCGTAGAACGGCGCGTCCTCGGGAACGCGAACGTACGGGACGATCTTTTCGATGCTCTGCGGGCGGCACGCCGCAAGCCCCGCTAGCGCCAGCGAGGCGCCCATAAGCTTCAGGAACTCTCGCCGGTCGATGCCGCCGAACCATGGCGCGGCCTGCCGCGGGAATTCCCGTTCGAGATATTCGATAAATTCGGGCGTCTCGGCGAGTTCCTCAATGCTCTGCCATGCAACCGGGCCATCGCCGCTTCGCAGCTTTTCGCGAATCGCCTCGAGATCCAATCCTTGGTTCGGCTTTTGATCCATCAGTGGTGGCACACCGAGCAGTCATCGAGCTGCTCCTTCCTTATTCCTCTCTCCTTCACCAATTCCGCGCCAAGCTTGGCGTGGTCCTTGCCGTAGTGGTAATCCGGGTTGAAAACCTCATTCATGGGGCGAATCAGCGCTTCTGGGTTCCTGTGGCAATCCAGGCAGTACTTCATCTGGAAGGCATTCTCCTTGAACGTCAGGTTCTGCTTGTCGATTTCACCGTGGCACGTAAAGCAGGAAATCCCCTTCGTGACGTGGACGCTGTGGTCGAAATACACGAAGTCCGGAACGTTGTTGACCCGGCTCCATTCAATCGGAATGTTCTTGTTATAGCTGTCCCGAACCACCTGCAGAAGCGGGCTGTTCCACCAAATCTGCGAATGGCACGTATAGCATGTCTCCGTGGCGGGGACGCCTGCGATGGGGCTTTTCTCGACGCCTGTATGGCAGTATCGGCAGTCGATTCCGAGTTCGGTGAAATGATGCTTGTGGCTGAAGGGCGCGGGCTGGTCCAGAGCGACTCCGAGGCGGTGGGTATAGGGCGTTACGTTGGCCCCCACGAGAATGACGATAGTAAGCAAAAGAGCGGCTCCAGGCAAACTTGCCTTCGCCAACACATTGCTGCCCTTCCCGAATATCTGCGGCATTGTCTTCCTTCCGACGCCGGCCATCTCTCCATTTCCCCGCAAGCCACGCCGTAGAGCGGTTTAGCGGATGCCGGAGTCGGGTATCTCATCTTATCCGTAACCGGGCCGGGGTTGTCAAGGGTAAAGACGCCCGCCGCGCGGATATTGTGCTTTTTTTCACAAACTAAATATCTCATTTACCAGTGGATTCTGCGACACAGTTAGGCGTACCCTGGGACATGAGAAAAGTTCTCCGATTGCAGCATTTTGCGTTTTGGCTCGCCGCCGCCGTTCTAATCGGTGGCTGCGCCGACGAAGTCGCTTCGGTCAAAGCCCAAGAGGGCGTACAGGAACCCCGCAACGTTCCAGGTATCGGAATAGCGGGCACGAGGGCCAAGGCAGGTGGCCCTCTGAAGCTGCTCAAGCGAGTTTGGCTCGAGCAGGAACTTAGGGGACCGAACAATTTCGGCATCACATATCCCTACGATACGGCGCTCATCGGGCCGGTACTGGCGTTAAGGTCAAAGCTGCTCGACGATAGCTTAGACTCTCTTCGAAACGCTAGCACCGGTTCTCCTGTTTTGGTCCGATTCGAGATTTACGATGCTTGGAGCGACGCGAGCGTTCCGGAATACATGGGCCCGCCGCGCAATTCGACGGATGATTCTCCCTTCCGACTAAGGGCTCTCCTCTATTGGGCTTCCACACGCCAAGCATCGGACACTCCCATCGGATCTGTTCGGCTGAGATATTTGTCCAAGGAAAAGAGCGCGGTTATCCATGGAGCGCAGCTCGGCAAGGTCGTCGTCGAAAAGCGCGAATATGTCGTGAAACCGGGGAAAAGCTATAAGCTGGGCACGTCGATCATCCAACAAGATTGGAAAGTTCAGGGCGAGGGCGTTGTCCTCGAGACCGAAACGCGCGCAGTAGGCGATTCGAACGACGCCGTAGCCTTTTTCGACATTTCCCAGCGCTCTTTTGAGCCTGACCGCGCAAGGACGATGGTTTCGGTTAAGCCTACATCCCGGTCGGGGGGGAGGTGAGCGTTGTCAGGGATCGCTCTCAGAAAGTTGGATGAGGGCAAGCGCCGCTTCCTTGTCACCCGGCGCTATCGACCCGCTTAGGACCGCCTCCGTCAGACGATCCTTGAGTTTGCCGACCTCCGGACCGGCGGCGAGGCCGAGAGCGGCCATGATCTCGCTGCCGCTAAGCGGCGATTCGAGGTTCGAGCGTTGCGCCTTTTCGTTTACCTCCTCGATGCGCTCGCGTATGGCGGCGAAGTCGACGCCATTCGGCTTTGCGCCCAGCGCTACCGCATCCGCCTGGCAAACTTGGAGCAACGGCTCGAGCAAATCGCCCATGTCCCGCACGATCCGGCGCGCCGCCGAGGCCGTGAAGGGGAGCGCCGAGCCGAGTCGCATGTGGTTTGCGACGATTTTTGCGACCTCTTCGGAAAATCTCCTTCCAAACCGCAGGCGCCGCAGAATATCGAGCGTCATCTGCGCGCCGGCGCGCTCGTGCCCGAAGAAGCGCACGCGGCCGCCCTCTTCCGTCGAGCGCGATCGCGGCTTTCCGATGTCGTGGAACAAGGCGCCCAGGCGCACGATGAGCGAACCCTCGCGCTCCGTCGCCTCCCGCACGACGTCGAGCGTGTGGCCCCAGACGTCCTTCGTGTGATACGAGCCCTGCTCGACGCCGACGCCCTCTTCAAACTCGGGCACGAAGACACCCAGCAAGCCGAGGCTCATGAGATCGGCGAGGCATTGCGCGGGCTTGTCGGACTGGAGCATGCGCACAAGCTCATCTCGGATGCGCTCCCCGCTCACGATGCTCAAGCGCTCCTTTTCCTGCGCGATCGCCTCCCCCAACCCGGGCGCGAACGAGAATCCGAGCCTGTTTTTGAATCGAACCGCGCGGAGCATGCGCAGCGGATCGTCGTCGAACGTCCGCGCCGCGTCGACCGGCGTTCGAAGGATCTTGTCCTCCAGGTCGGCAAGGCCGACACCGAGCGGATCCGCGATTTCGCCGGTGTGGATGTTGCGCATGAGGGTGTTGCAAGTGAAGTCTCGCCGCCGCGCGTCGTCTTCGAGTGTGGCCGAGGAGACGTTCGGCTTGCGGCTGTGCTTTTCGTAGGACTCACTTCGAGCCGACGTAAACTCGACGGAGACGCCGTCGATACGCATCAGGGCCGCTCCGAAGCGCGCATACTCCACGGGTGTGATCTCGGAGATTCCTCTCTCCCAAAAATGCTTTGCTAACTCGCCCGCGTCGTCTTCGAGGACGATGTCGATGTCGGGCGGCGCTGGAAGACCGAGCATTTCGTCGCGAACCGCGCCGCCCACCGTCCAGAGGCGCCCTTCCCACTTGGTGCCGAGCGTCGCTTTGGCGATGGTCTCTTCGGCGGACATGACCCATTATGTTTCGGCTACCATCTTGGGCCGATGTATCGCTGGGTTTACTATCCGCTGGCGAAGCTCTTTCTGCGCGTGACGTTCTTTCTGCTGGGGCCGGTCAGCGTCGCAGGGCGCCAAAACGTGCCGCAGACGGGGGGTGTCCTGATCCTCGCGAACCACATCAGCGACGCAGACCCGCCTGTCATGGGCGTCGCCGTTCCGCGCCGTCCTTGGTTCATGGCGAAGTCGGAGCTGTTCGCAATCCCGGTCCTCGGCTCGATTATCCGGGGGCTTCACGCCTATCCCGTGGATCGCGGCGAGCCCGACCGGGCGGCACTTCGAAAGACGATCTCGCTGCTGCAGGCCGGCGATGCCGTGGTCATGTTTCCCGAAGGGCAAATCAGCGAAGACGGCGAGCCGCAGCCCCTCTTGCCTGGCGCCGCACTAATCGCGCGAAGCGCCGGCGTGCCCGTGGTTTGCGCCGGAATCGTGGGGACGGACCGCATCATTCCGTTTAAGAAAATAATTCCGCGACCCGCGTTTGGCGGAGTTCACGTGCGCTTCGGCACTCCCGCATCCTTTCCGAAAGAAGCGAAACAGGAGGAAATTCTCGATTGGGTGCGGGGCCAATTCGCCGCTTTGACCTTGACTCCGGGCGGCTCCGCGAGGTGAAATAAGAAGGCCGAGCCCTTCGGCCCTTCGTCGATGAACAGCCCTCTGGAGACGCCGGTAAAGAACGCGCCGCCGGTCATTTTGCCGGTCGCCGATGCGGCGTCGCCTTCGAAAGTTTCCGACGTCGTCGCCCTATGCAAGCCGCGCGTCACGGTTCTCGTATGGCTGACGACGCTGTTCGGTATGGTCATCGCGGCGGGCGTTGCTGATCTGCATGTCGGTTTGGCGCTTGCGACAAATACGCTCGTCGGCTCGCTCCTAGTTATTTCTTCGGCAAATATTTTCAACCAAGTTATCGAAAAAAAACCCGATTCGCGCATGAAGCGGACGCGGAATCGGCCGATCGCATCGGGAAGAATCTCCACACTTGAAGGGACGGTGTTGGGCTTCTCGGCCGCTCTCGTCGGGCTTTCCGAACTTTATTTCTTTGTCAACCCGCTGACGGCTCTGCTTGGAGCGCTCTCGATTTTTCTCTATGCGTGCGTGTACACGCCCCTGAAGCCCAGAACGCACCTGGCGACGGCGGTGGGCGCGATTCCGGGAGCAATTCCGCCGCTTGCTGGATGGGTCGCGGTTACCGGCTCGATCTCAGCACCGGCAGTATTCTTATTCGGTTTGCAATTCCTATGGCAGTTTCCGCATTTTTGGGCGATTGCTTGGCTCCTGCGAGACGACTATTCCTTGGCGGGCTTTAAGATGCTGCCTTTCCCTGAAGCGAACGGAACCGCCACCGGCATCGCCGTATTGCAATACGCGGGCGCAGTTCTGCCCTTAAGCCTCGCGCTCAGCCCCTACGTGGCGCATCCTGCCGTCTACATCGTCGGCGCTGCACTGCTGGGAATCTGGCTTGTCTCGGCGTCCTACAAATTTTTGCGCAGCCCCGACGACCCGCACGCCCGAAAGGTGCTCAAGGCGAGCATCGCGTACTTGCCGCTCCTTCTCCTACTGGTGGTTTGCGTTCTGTAAACCATGAACAAGGCCGAGAAAACCGGGTCCGAAAAGGCGGAGCAAGAACTCTCCGGCAACGGCCACGCCAGGCCGCAAGAGCGGCCCTTTAGCGAAGCGCGGCTGGGGATGTGGCTCGGCATCGCGGCCCTTAGCATGGTTTTTGCGGCGCTCTGCGTCGCTTACGTCGTCCGGCTGCACGACAGGCTCAACTTCTATTTCGAACCCCCCAAGTCGCTTTGGATCAGCACGGTCCTTCTCGTTTCGAGCAGCATTGTGCTGCACTTCGGCGTCGACGCCATCCGAACGGGGCACGGCAAGCGGTTCCGCAAGCTTATGGGCGCAACCGTCGCGCTGGGCTGGGGTTTTTTGGTAAGCCAATTCGTAGCTTGGCTCGAACTTATGCATCAGGGGGTTTATGCGCAGACGAACCCATTCAGCGGTTTTTTCTATATCTTCACTTTCGTTCACGCCGCGCACCTTATTGTAGGGATCGCATGGATCACCTATATTTTCCGAGCATCCGGCAGCGGGGTATTTACGGTGCATAAGCACCTCGCCGTGGATTTAGGCGCCCTCTACTGGCATTTCGTCGACATCGCGTGGATGGCGCTGTTCATCCTCATAATGTTTTTCTAAGAGATCATGGATATCGTAGCTCTTCGCAAGTTCCGGCTCTTCGTTTGGGGATGTTTTATCGTTATGCTTTGCACAGTGGCGACGCTTTATGCGCTCCGGGGCATCATTTCTTCGAAAGCGATATTGGCGAAAGGCGAAGAGGTGCCTGCCCTATCCGCCGCTCCGGATTTTTCGCTGCCGGCGCACTCCGGGGAGACGCTGTCGAAAAAATCGCTCGCAGGAAAGGTTTGGGTCGCGGACTTCTTCTTCAGCCGATGTCAAGGCGTCTGCCCGAAAATGAAAGCGGACCTCAAGGTCGTCCAAGATGCCTTCGATAAAGACGAGCGCGTCAAGCTGGTTTCATTTACCGTCGACCCGCAGCGAGATACGCTAGAGGCTCTGCGGACTTATGCAAAAAAATGGGGCGCCAACGCCGGGCAGTGGTTTTTCCTGCGAGGGGAGCATGCCGCGGTGGGGCGGCTTGCGAGCAAAGGCTTCCTCCTTGCCGGGACGGAAGTTCCGGGCGAGATCTTGCACAGCAGCAAATTCGTGCTCGTCGACAAAGGTGGCCTAATCCGAGGATATTACGACGGAACGGACAAGGGCGACGTCGATAGGTTAATCGCCGATATCCGAAAGCTGCTGCAAGCGCCGTAGATGGTTCCCGTCGAGAGTCTGCCGAGTTTCGACGCATTCTTCAATGCGTTGAGTGCGATTTTGATGACGACCGGCTATTTTTTTATCCGGCGACGAAATATCATCGCGCACAGGGCGTGTATGTTGGGCGCGGTCGCCTCTTCGCTGCTGTTTCTGGTTGGGTATCTGACCTACCACGCGCAGGCGGGAACGACCAGGTTTCAGGGGACCGGCCTGATACGTCCGATTTATTTCGCGGTGCTCATTTCCCACACGATCCTCGCCGCCGCCATCGTACCGTTGGTGATAATCACCCTCTCGCGAGCCCTCCGCGGCAAATTTTCAGCTCACAAGAAGATCGCGCGCTTTACCCTGCCGATTTGGCTATATGTTAGCGTTACGGGGGTCCTAGTCTACTTTGCGCTTTACCATTGGTTCGCTAAGGCATAGAATCCACCGCAGACGCTCGTCGATTGGCCGCTGGCGGGCTTTCCTCCGCACGGCAAAACCGCGTCGCGGGTAAAACGGCGAAATGCCCCGAAACTCTAAGGGCCGCAAACGGCCCGTCTCACCTGACGATCTGCTCAAGCTTCACCTGATCGGCGATCCGCAAATCTCGCCGGACGGCAAGCGCATCCTGTTTTCGAAGAAACATGTTGGCGACAAGAACGACTACGTCTCCAACGTGTGGGTCGTGGATACGGCGGGCGGCGAGGCGCGGCAGTTTACGTCTTCCGGCAAGGACGGACATGCGCGATGGTCGCCGGATGGCTCGAAGATCGCCTTCACAAGCGGTCGCGACAAGCCGAAAGCCCAGATTTTCGTAATGTCTTCAGGTGGCGGCGAGGCTCACGCGCTGACGGAGTTTCCGGAAGGCTCGGTCGGCGAATTCAAGTGGTCGCCCGACGGCAAATCACTTGCCGTTTCCTTCCGCCCGCTCGAAGAAGAGTGGGCCGAAGCAGCGAAGAAAGAGCGCGAAAGCAAGGGCCTTAGCACTCCCGCGCGTGTTATCGACGACCTTTGGTATCGCCTCGACGGCGACGGCTACTTCAACACCGCGCGGCATCATCTCTATATCGTCGAGGCGGAGACGGGCAAGCATCGGAAGGTCTTCGACAAGTCGCCCTTCGGCTTATTCAGCTTCGACTGGTCTCCGGATTCAAAAAAGCTGGCGATCGCCTCGAATCTCGACAAGCAAGCGTGGTCGAGGCCGTGGAAGGACAGGCTCTACCTCCTGGATGCGAAGTCCGGCAAGCTTTCACTGGTGCCCGGGCAGGTGGACGGGACGAAGACGGCGGTCGCATGGTCGCCAAACGGCAGAATGATCGCCTATGCCGGGCGCAACGGCAGGCAAAGCTTGTGGGGCGCGCTCAATGACCAGCTTTTCGTGTGCGACGTGGCTACCGGCAACACGCGAAACCTTACAGAAGGCGAGGATTACTGCCTCGGCTCGGCGACGCTCAGCGACACGCGCGAGGCCGGCTTTGGCTGCAACATCCGCTGGGCGCCCGACAGCTCGCGCATCTTCATGGGATTCGGCTGGCATGGCGAAGGACACATCTCAGCCGTCCCCGCGAAGGGCGGCAAGATTACGTTCCTAACCAAAGGTCCCGCCGAATACATGCTGGGCAACATCAGCGACGATGGCTCGAAGATGGCGATGACCGTCGGCGACTTCCTCGAACCGAACGAGGTCTACGTCGGTGCGATTCGCAAGGATGCGATCGTTGCCACGCGCCTGACCGAATTCAACAAGAAGTTCCTCGCTGGCCTGGAGCTTGCGAAGCCCACAATGACCTGGCTCACATCGCCTTCCGGTACCAGGGTGCAGGTTTGGTCCGTGAAGCCGCCAAACCTCAGACCAGGCGCCAAGGCGCCCGCAGTGCTCGAAATCCACGGCGGGCCGCACGCTCAGTACGGCGTGCCGTTCTTTCACGAGTTTCAAGTTCTTGCGTCGGCAGGCTATGCCGTGTTTTTCAGCAACCCGCGCGGGAGCAAAGGCTACGGCGAGGACCATTGCAACAGCATCCACGGCGCTTGGGGCGGCGTGGACTGGGAGGACGTCCAAACCGTCGCCGAGTACATGAAGTCGAGACCGTTCGTGGACCCAAAGCGCATGGCCGTGATGGGCGGCAGCTACGGCGGGTACATGACGAACTGGGTCATCGGCCACACGAACATGTTCGCTGCCGCGATCACCGACCGCTGCGTTTCAAACTTGGTGAGCATGTCGGGAAACAGCGACTTTCCACTCGTACCGGACACTTACTGGCCAGGGAATGC
Source organism: Fimbriimonadales bacterium (assembly GCA_035698285.1). Lineage (GTDB taxonomy): Bacteria > Armatimonadota > Fimbriimonadia > Fimbriimonadales > ATM1 > JACDEQ01. The sequence goes on from DASSBY010000022.1 coordinate 9,848, forward strand.
ATGGAGCAAGCCGGAGACGCTCTGGGATCAAAGCCCCATGAAGTACATGGGGAACGCGAAGACGCCGACGCTCATCATTCATAGCGAGGGCGACCTGCGTTGCAACGTGGAGCAGTCCGAGCAAGTCTTTACGGCGCTAAAGTTGCGAGGCGTGCCCACGCGCTTTGTGCGTTATCCGCAAAGCACGAGCCACGGCATGAGCCGCAGCGGTCCGCCGGACCTTCGCATTCACCGGCTCAACCAAATCCTCGATTGGTACAAAATGTATCTCGCAAAAGGGAAAGGCAAATGAGATTCAGGCGCATTTATTGGACTTTGGAGCAGTTCAACGGGGACGGCTCGGACGACGTCGTGGGGATTTACACATCCATTCACGACCTCATCGAGAGCGGTCTGCCGATGACCAGGGACGCGGCGAACGGCTATCGCTTCACGCTGTGCGAGCTCGATTGCGCCTGCGCGCCGATCGCATCCTTTCGGTCACCGGATTTCCACGGGATCGACGACGCCCTAAACCCGCTCATCCAAAACGGAGAGATATCCAAAGAAGAATTCGCGGAGCTGCGCGCGGCGGTAAAGGCTTAGAAAGCCGAAAGGACGGATAAGACCTTCAGATCCTATCCGTCCGGTTTGTTTATTCGACCTTAGTTCTTGTCTTTCTCTGTGCCCGGAGCGCCGGGCTTCGTTCCCACGGTCGCGGACGATGGCGTTGCGCCCATCTCAGCAGTTCGTTGCTTGAGCATCGTGAACATGGTGTCCCAGTTCTTCTTGAGATATGCAGGGTACACCTTCACATCGGCCGAGAGGAGTTCGTCGAGCAGGATCTTTTGGACGTCGACTGCGCCCTTCGCCTCTTGCTGCGTGAGGGACCTTCGGAGCAGTTCTAGTTGCCCCGCGGAGGGCTTCATCTGCTGCGACGGCGTTTTGCTTTCGACCTCGATCTTTACCCAGCGGTCGTTCATCTTGAACCAAGGGCTCGTCCCGCCCTCTTTGGTCTGGGTAATGGCCTTATAAAACTCGGGGCCTAAAGCCTCGCTTACAGGTACGGGGCGCGGATCGCGGCCGCCTTGCACCGGGTTGAAGGCGCCGTTGTCGACCTTCGCCGTCGGGACCGCGCTGTACTTTGCGGCAGCGGCTCCGAACGTCGAATTGATAAGCTCACGGTCCACGGTTTCTTTTTGCGACGGGTTGCTAAGGACGATCCATCTAAGCGTGGCCGTCGGAGGCTGCTTGAATTTGGACGGGTTTTCCTTCACGTACTTCTCGGCGTCCGCTATCGTCTTTTCGGGCTGGCCCTTTATCGATAAGCGGTAGAGCGCGAGGCCCTCGAGGATCGCTTGGTTGATGCCTTCGCCAGTATAGCCGACGGCCCGCATTTGGTCTTGAAATTGAGGGTTGAGCGTCGTTTGGAGGGTTTTTTCCTTCTCGACATCTTCTTTGCTGGGAAGCACGCCTTCATCTTTGGCGGCTGCCAAGATGATTTGGCTTTCGATAAGCTTGCCCATAGCCTGGGTGGAGATCGGCTGGGCCGGGCGCGCGTTCACCGTTTGCCCATTTGGCAGGACGACGGTAACCGTGTTGAGCGTCTCCATCTGCTTCTGGTAGTCAGACATGGAAAGCGATTTGCCATTAATAGTTGCAACGGCGTCGGAGGAGCCTCCGCCGCCGCAGCCGGCGAGCATGATGGCCGTCGATGCCGCCGCGAATGTTCCGATAATCTTCAAAAGTCTCTGATACCTCCAGAAATTGGGCCTGACACTCGGGAAAGGATACCCGGAGGGTTAGCCGGTCAGACTAACAACTTAAGGCTGGGCTTAGGTTCCGAGGATACGCAAAAAAAAGCCCCGATCACGGAGGGGGGAGAACCGCGCCGGGGCTGGGAGGAGGGAGGAGAGAGTCAAATGAAGGGTAAAAATCGTTTCGCTCTCCAGCTATTCAACTGTTGCTTGTTTCTGTACCGATTTGTACAACAACATAGCGGACTGAAGAGTTCCCGGCGGGAGGAATTTTGTTCTTCAGAGCAGATTATCGCCGATAGTCAGACGTTTGCCATGGGCGAAATCGTTCCCAGCGAGGGGTTGCTTGCCTGGTGATTGTACCCTGTCGAGCGTTAGCGAGCCACCCTGCAAAGATACGGTGAGCCCCCGCTCGATGCCCAGCACTTCGCCGGGGCGCCCCACGAGCGACTCTGTTCGGCACGTATGAACCTTCAGCGAGCCCAGGCGCGTTTCAATCGTGCAGCCGGGGCGCGGAGTCGCGGCGCGGTAGATGCGGTAGGCGGCTTCAACCGGCATATCCAGGGCGATGACGCCGTCCTCGCGGCCCATTTTGGGAGCGTACGTTGTCAGTCGTTCGTCCTGCGGGCGGCGGGGATAATCGCCTGCTACGACGCGCGCGAGCCATTCATGAGCCATGCTTGCAGCTAGCTGGGCGAGCCGCGCTTCAAGTTCCCCCTCCGTTTCCGTCGGTCCGATGGTCAGGCTCTCGGAAGCGATGATGTCCCCCGTGTCCATTCCCTTGTCCATTTGCATGAGCGTCACTCCGGTTAGAGTTTCGCCCGCAAGAATCGCCCGCTGGATCGGGGCGGCGCCGCGATACGCAGGCAGAATCGACGCGTGGAAATTGATCCCACCCCGAATCGCCGCCGCGAGCATCGCCTCTGAAAGAATCTGCCCATAGCTCGCGACAACCAGAGCATCCGGCCTTTCAGCCGCAACCTCCTTCACGAATTCTTTGGCGCGAGCGCGCTCGGGCGTCGCGACGGGAATGCCCAGTTCCATCGCCGCCATTGCCACGGAGGTAGAAGCGAGTTCCTTTTTGCGCCCCACCGGGCGCGCCGGCTGGGTAACGACTAAAGACACGTCGGAATGTACAGCCTCCAAGATTGGAACCGCAAATTCGCTCGTTCCGAAGAAAACCAACCTCAACTGGCTGCGGCGCCGGCCGGCCAAGCCCAGTGAAGACTTTCGAGGTCCACTTTGTCGATGAAGAGCACTCCGTCGAGGTGATCGATCTCGTGCTGCACTACGCGCGCGGCCATGCCTTCCAGCAGGTACTTCACCGGCTTGCCTTCTATATCCATAGCCTCGACCTCTACGACGATGGCGCGCTCGACGTCTCCATAAAGGCCGGGGATGCTCAGGCAGCCTTCTTCTCCCCAGACGGCGCCATCCGATCGGAGAATGCGGGGATTGATGAGCGTCGTCATCCTCGATTCGCCGATCGATGCGATGATGACCCGCGCGCTCACGCCCACCTGGGGGGCGGCAAGGCCGATGCCGTGCGCAAGTTTGGCGACCTCCTTCATGCGCGCAACAAGCTGCCTTATGCGCTTGTTAACCCTTTCCACCGGCTCGGCAGGTTGCCGCAGAACGTCCTCCGGGTACTTGACAACCGGCTGACGATCATTCGTTTCCCAAAGGCGCTGAAACTCCGCCGGAACGAGAATATCCATAACTTCGAGTCTATATTGTAGTCTAACGGCTACATCAAGGAACCCGGCGACACGTCGACCGTAACCGCAACATCCTTTAGAAGAAGGTTCCCGGGTCCATCCCCCTTGCCATTTTCTGGCAGGATATGCGCGCCCCACGCAGCTTTCGAGATATCAAAGTCGAGCCCAAGCTTTAGCAGGAGGTGGCGACGGTACTTGCCTCTCAGCCGCGAGAGCGCGCACTCCGCGGGGCCGACGACCTCGATTCCCTGAATTTTTGAATAGTGGTCCGCCAAGACCTCCGCAGCCTCGCGCGCAGACTCAGCGGATGAGGAGGCGCAGATGACATTCACGAGGCGCACAAAAGGCGGATACAGCGCTTCCTTGCGCTCCGCGATCTCGAATTCGTAAAAATCCCGATAATCCTGATCCGCAGAAAAGCGGATCGCCGGATGCTCAGGTTGGAAGCACTGCACGACCACTCGCCCCGGCCGCCGTCGTCCGGCGCGGCCCGCAACTTGCGTGAGAAGCTGAAATGTACGCTCCGTCGACCGGTAATCGGGAACGTTGAGGCCCGTGTCCGCAGCTATAACGCCGACAAGGGTCACATTGGGAAAGTCCAGCCCCTTCGCTATCATCTGCGTTCCCACCAGGACCTGAACCGAACCCTCCCGCAATCTCGCGAAAATGTCTTCCACGGCCCCCTTCTTTTGCGCGACGTCGCGATCCAGGCGCGCGACGCCGACGTGGGGAAATGCTTCGCGCACGATTTCTTCAACCTTTTCAGTCCCGATTCCCAGCGCTCTGAGGCGCGTTCCCGAACACTTCGAGCAAACGTCCGGCGCCGGAACGGTGAGATCGCAGTGGTGGCAACGGAGTTTGCGGATGCCGCGATGGAACGTAAACGCGACCGAGCAATTCGGGCACCTGGGCGAATACCCGCAATCTCTGCAGACAACCGAATGCGAATACGCCCTCCGGTTAATGAAAAGTATTGCCTGCTCGCCGGCGTTCAGCGTGGCGGCAAGCTCGGCGTGAAGCATTGGCCCCAAGATCGACGGCTTGCCCTCTTTGAAGAGGTCCCTCAGGTCGGAGATTGCCACGTCGGGCAGCTTCGAGGCGACGGCCCGGCTCTTTAGCTCGAGAAGTTCGAAGTCACCGGCGAGTGCGCGATGATATGATTCGAGCGACGGCGTCGCCGAGCCGAGGATGAGCGTTGCACCGGCTCGGGCCGCTCGAAATTCGGCAAGCTCGCGCACGTGGTATCGCGGCGCGGTTTCCTGCTTGTAGCTGCCTTCATGCTCTTCGTCCACAATGACGAGGCCAAGATTTGCAAGAGGCGCGAAGATCGCGCTGCGGGCTCCTATGACGAGCGGCGCCGTGCCCTCCCGCGCTCTTCGCCAGTTGCGCAGCCGTTCGCCTTCGGCAAGAGCCGAATGCATAACCGCGACGCCGTCGCCGAAGCGCTCGCGCACCTGGCCGACGACCTGAGCCGTCAGCGCAATTTCCGGAACCAGGTAGAGGGCTTGCTTTCCCATCGCGAGCGTTTCCTCCACCGCGCGCAAATACACTTCCGTCTTTCCGCTGCCCGTAACTCCGTGCAAGAGAAACTTTGTGCCTTTCCCCTCGCGCAGCGAGGCAGCGATGCGATCGAAGGCGACGGACTGCTCGCTCGTTAGCTTCTTCGGGGCCGCCCGAACGGTCGACTCGTGCTTTGCCTCGATCAAAATTCCCGCTTCGATTAAGCGATCCACAGTGGATGAAGTAACGCCGGTAAGCGCAGCAATCTCAGCCGAGGTCATGCCAATCGGCGGAGCTTCGCGCAGGACCTCGATGCATGCAATTTGCGCGGGCTTGCGTCTTTGTGTTTCGACGAACTTCTGAACGGCCGGGCCGCTGGCGAGCACATAGGCGCCCAGCTTTTTCTTGCGTTCCGGCGGCAGGTAGCTCGTCCTATCCAGAATCCCCTTCTTCAAGAGCGCGGAAACCGCGGATCTGCCCGCCGACTTCGACGCCCAAACCTGTCGCTCGCTGATCTTGCCCCCCTTTTCGGTAATGATCTTAAGCGCTTCTCGTTGGCCAGGAGTCAGTTCCGCTTCCGCGCCTGGAATGATGGAGTAAACCGTAGTTATCCGAGACCGCACTCCAGGCGGCATCGCCGCCGCCATTACAGAGCCGAGCGAAGACAAGAATGCCGCGCTCGCAAATTCCAGCATCTCCATTAGGTCGTCAGGGAGTGACAAACCGTCGATCTTAGAAGCGATCTGCTTGACGGCGAAGTCGAATTCGGATGCGTTCGCCTCGCGGACATTGGCGACATACCCCACAAGCGTTCGTCCCCCGAAAGGCGCCAGGACGGCATCTCCTCGGGTTAGTTTCATCCCTTCGGGAATCTCGTAAGTAAAGGAATCAGTGACGCCTTGAGCTAATAGATCGGGAACGACCTGTGCGATGCGCATGCGGCTATTTCGCGGACTCGCGCTTGAGGTTGTCGAGCAGAATAAGCGCTTCGATCGGCGTTATAGTCTCGACGTCCATTTCGCGGATGCGACGGGCGATGTCGCTCTCGTCTTCGCGGAAAAGTGTTAGCTGCGGGGACGGGGGCGCGATCTCCACCGGAACGCGAGCAACGCCTTCGAGGTCTGCCAGAACTTCGGCCGCCCGCCGCAGTACGTCTCTGGGAACGCCGGCCATGCGAGCAACCTGAATGCCGTAGCTTCGGTCGGTACCCCCTTCCAAGACCTTATGGAGCCATACAACTTGTTCGCCATCCTCCCTGACGGCTACACGATAGTTTGCCACGTTGGGCAGCGACTCGGCGAGGGCGTTGAGCTGGTGATAATGTGTCGCGAACAGCGTCGGTGTGCCACGGCGAGCGAGATGCTCGGCGATCGACCAGGCGATCGCGAGGCCGTCGTAGGTGCTGGTTCCGCGGCCGATCTCGTCGAGAATGACGAGACTTCGAGGCGTCGCATGGTGTAGGATGTTCGCCGCTTCAGTCATCTCAACCATGAAGGTGCTTTGGCCGCTTGCTAGTTCATCCCGAGCTCCGATTCTGGCAAAAACGCGGTCGAGCGGCGAAAGGCGCGCCCGCTTCGCGGGAACGAAGCTGCCGATCTGGGCCATCAGCGCAATAAGCGCCGTCTGGCGCAAATAGGTGGATTTCCCGCTCATATTAGGGCCGGTTAGAATCACCAGCGTCAGATCGTCGCCGAGGTCCGTGTCGTTCGGAACGAAGGCGCCAAGGCCCTTATGGGCTTCGACGACGGGGTGACGCCCGCCTTCGATTTCGATCCGACCGCCCTCTTCGCATGACACCAACTCCGGGCGGACATATCCGCGCATGGAAGCAGCTTCGGCGAGCGACTGGACCGCGTCTATTTCGGCAATGGCGCGCGCCGTACGGTTTATTCTTGCGGCCGCAGAAGCAACGCATTCGCGCAGCTTGGCAAAGATGCGATATTCGAGGTCGAAAGCCTTCTCATCCGCGCCGAGAACGTTCGCTTCATGATCTTTGAGCTCGGCCGTAATGTAGCGCTCCGCGTTCGCCACCGTCTGCTTGCGGATGTAGTTCTCCGGCACCTTCGCCACTTGAGCTTTGGGGACTTCGAGAAAATAGCCGAAAACCGAGTTGTAGCCGACTTTGAGCTTTTCGATGCCAGTTCGTGAGCGCTCTGTCGCTTCGAGTTCAGCGATGAACTTGCGCCCTTCGAGCGACATCCTGTGAAATTCGTCGAGCGCATGGTGGTACCCCGGGCGAATGATTCCACCCTCCCGGAGCGAAAACGGCGGATCGTCGGCAAGCCCGCGAAAGAGTTCGCCCAACACATCCTCACAAAGTTCGATCCTCTTGCGGGCGTCCTCGATGAGACCCCGGCCAACGCGATGGGTCTTCGCGAGCAGGTCTGGAAAAAGGGCAATGTTCTTTCTCAGGGCGACGAGGTCCCGAGCGTTCGAAAACCCGCTTCCTGCGCCTGCGACCAGCCGCTCGACATCCGAAAGGTTGTGCAGCACCCCGCGAATTTCATCCCGCGCAAGGCCGGAGGCCGCCATGGCCTCGACGGCGTCGAGTCGCCTCTCGATTTGGTCCGCCTCCAGCAACGGCTCCTCGATCCATCGCTTGAGGAGCCTGCCACCCATCGGCGTCTTGGTAAAGTCGAGCGTCTCCCGCAGCGTCATGCGCTTGCCGCCGTCCGACATATTTGCGACGAGTTCGAGGCTTCGCGCGGTCGGCCCGTCCAGGCGCATACGCGAGTCGAGAGAGTAAGTCGTCAGGTGGTCGACATGGGCAGCCTGGACTTCGTTCTGGTCGAGATATTTCAGAATCGTCCCTGCGGCGGATGACCCCGCGTCCATATTTTCGAGGCCAAATGGTGCAAGGCTCGACGTTCCGAACTGGCGCATGAGCCGATTTTTTGCATCGCGAACGCTGGCGAACGGAGTGCGCGTGACCATAGTCGTCACGAGCTTGCCCAAAAGTCCATAGAGCTCGTCCGCTTCTTCCGGCAAAAGGCATTCAGCCGGGTTGAAACGGGCGATCTCCTGTAGAGTGCGCTCCTGAGCGTCGTCGCCGGCAACCTCGGTAACCAAAAACTCGCCTGTCGATAAGTCGAGGAAGCTAATCCCGGCGCCGCCCTCGTAAGGCGCCGCCGAAGCCAGAAAGTTGTTTGCTCCGGAGTCGAGCATTTCGCCTTCGACGACCGTTCCCGGCGTCAGAACCCGGGTCACCGCCCGTTCGACAAGCCCTTTGGCCGTCTTTGGATCTTCGACTTGATCGCAGATCGCGACCTTAAATCCTTGCTTCACCAGGATCGCGATATATTTTTGGGCGGCATGGAACGGCACGCCAGCCATGGGAACGCGGCCGTTCGGGCCGTCCTCCCTACCGGTGAGCGTGATTTCCAAAGCGCGCGCAGCGGTTTCCGCATCCTCGCCGTAGAATTCGTAAAAATCCCCCACTCGCATTGCGAGGAGCGTGCCCGGATAGCGACACTTCGTCGCGAAGTATTGCCGAAGCATCGGCGTGTGGGCTTGCACGAAAACGAGTATAACCCCTGCCCTCGGGTTACAATCTGCCTGAAGGAGACCAAATGCGCCTACTTATCTATTGGGTCATCAGCGCGATAAGCTTGATCATATCTGCATTCGTGGCAATCAAACTTGGCTCGGACATCGTGCTCGACGTCGATCCGCCATGGCGCATCATGGTCGGCGTCGCGATTCTGGGGCTTGTTAATGCGACGATCGGCACTTTAGCAAAAATTATCACAGCCCCGCTCAACTGCCTTACGTTCGGCCTGATATGGATTCTCATCAACGCCGCGCTCTTTTACTGGGTGGGCCAGTTCGGCAGCCGGACTGACCCATTGATGGGCTTTTATGTGGGCGATTTCTTCGCCGCCGTTGTAGGCAGCGTCCTCATGGGGATCGTCCTTGGGCTCCTGCGCAGATTTACAGACTCCGATCATGCGTCCTCGTAGGATCAAAAGATGGATGGATACGGCGATCGCCTTGCGGCGGGCCGCGCTTATCGGATTCCTCGCAATCCTCCTGTTGCTGGGAGGGCTCGCGCTGAGCTTCAGGCTGCTCTTGCTGCCGGTGGTCGTCCTCTTTGAAAACGCTTTCGCCACCGTAGCCTCGGATTTCATTTCGCAAGCGGACCTTCCAGTGGCAAGGCACTACGCGGGCGGAGCGATGATCATCGCCGGCGGCTATCTCCTGTATATCGCGATCCGCGGCGTTCTGCGCGAAGTGATGCGGATATTGAACCCGGGGCAAGCAGGAAATATCGCAGGGACATTTTGGAAGCAGCAGGTCCTCGCCGCCGGCCCCAACATCGTCGCGCTTGGCGGAGGCACAGGTCTCTCAACTCTGCTTCGCGGACTGAAAAGCAAATCCAGCCGCATTACTGCGATCGTGACGATGTCCGACGATGGCGGGTCGAGCGGAAGGCTCATTGCCGACAAGAAAATGCTTCCTCCCGGTGACATCCGGAACTGCCTCGTCGCGCTTGCCGATTCCGACAAGCTCATGGCGGATCTTTTTCAGCACCGGTTCGAAGGCGCCTCGGGCAGCCTGAGCGGCCATAGCACCGGAAACCTCCTCATCGCCGCGCTTATGGACATAACCGGCGACTTCGACAAGGCGATTCGAGAAGTTAGCCGCGTTCTCGCCATTCGCGGGCGCGTCATCCCGGTCACGCTCGATCCTGTGTGTCTAAGGGCGGTGATGGAAAATGGCGACGAAATTTTCGGCGAAACCAAAATCGTGAATTCGCAGCAAAGAATTCGGCACATCTACCTCGAACCTCCCGATTGCCAAGTCGTCCCCAAAGCGCTCGACGCAATCCAGAAGGCCGATGTTATCGTCCTCGGGCCGGGCTCGATTTACACGAGCGTAATTCCGCCCCTGCTCGTTCCTGGAATAGCCGATGCGCTCGCCAATTCGTCAGCGCTAAAAATCTACGTATGCAACGTGATGACGCAGCCGGGGGAGAGCGACCATTTCAGCGCAAGCGACCACGTCCGCGCCATTGAATCCAATGTGGGCAAACGGGTCTTCGATCACGTGCTGGTGAACAAA
>DASSBY010000023.1:0-5123 GCA_035698285.1 Fimbriimonadales bacterium
ACGAATACCGAATATTTGTTGGGTTCCTGGTATTTCGCGCAGATTGCGTAGATCTTGTCGTTCGTTTCGGCTGCACCAGCGTCGATGCGCTTGTATGTGGTTCCCTGCATCTTTTCGAGCGCAGCCACGTCGGCGGATTTGATTCCGTTCACCACATCGGTTAGAAAACCCCGTGTGGCGAGTAGGACCGAGCTGTATTGGCTCGCGATGTCGCGGCATTCCGCGGGAGGCGGCATCGATTGGAAGTCCGCCGTAAGCGTGCTGAAGAAATCGTCCACCTTGGCGACGACGCGGTTCGCCTCGTCAGTGCGCCGGGCGGCATCGTTGTCGGCCTCGGACTCTTCGAGGTAGGCGCCCGGCCTGAGGCTTGCGAGCTTGCCGATGATCGTGCTGGCAAAATCATTGTTGAAGTTCTCTCGCTCTTGATCGACTGCTTTGAGGTGCTCCAGCCACCGCCGGACATCATCGGGCATCCGTGCGCCTTGCTGCATCACAGCCGGCGGGGGAGCGGATCGTTCGACGACAAGGGCGCCGCCTTGAGTCGAAGCGGGAACCGTTAGCTTGGGGCCCTGGGTGCTACCGCCGATTTGCAGGACGCTCCGCAGGGCGAAAAATCCGGCCACCAGAGCGGCGGCGACGACGCCGAGGATGATGACAGTGCCTCGGCTGCGCACAGACGACCCCGAGCCCGCGCCGCAGTTTGCGCAGAAGGGGCCGGCCAGAGGCGCTCCGCATTTAGGACAATTCATGTATCGCCACTAGCTTAGACGCCCCAGGCCTCCGCGAATGTTCCAGCCGAGCGCCATGCATAATCTGGCGATGCGGCGGCTTTCTTATCGGGCGGTTTGGTGCGGATGCACCGAGGCCGGGTCAACACAGGAATCGGTTGCCGAGTATGTGGAAAAGATGCATCAGGCAGGCGTCAACTGCATTCTCGTGCACCTCAAGGGCGGCGACGGCAGAGTTTACTGGAAGAGCGACATATTTCCAGAGGCGACGTCTGAGGGCTATGACGAGTTCGACCTGCCGGGAGCGCTCCTTTTAGAATGTCGAAAGCGGGGCATGCGCATCGAGGCTTGGCTGATCGATTTCTTCGAGGGACAGAACGGCCCCGCGTACAAGTCGCACCCTGAATGGGCGATGGCCAATGCGAGTGGTGCGCCAACGACAAGCGAAACGCTGCGCGGCGAAGCGTATTCATGTCTTTGGATGTGTCCCGCTCGGCGGCCCGGATATACCGACCAGTGGCTCGTTCCGCTTTATCAAGAATTTGCGCGGAAGTACGATTTTGACGCAGTGCACCACGACTACGTTCGTTACCCGGGCGACCTTGCTCCCGACCAATATTGCTTTTGCGATTATTGTCTGGAAAATATGCCGCGCTTCAATCGATTTGCGACCGATGTGCATCGGGAAAAACAGTTTTACCATGCGCTTTACGACCGTCCTTATGTGGAATCGCACTGGGAACAAAGCCCGCGCGTTTTGCCTGCGAATTGGGACAGGCTTCCGCGCAGCATGAAGAGCCGGTTTCTGCTCGAAGGATCGTTTTTCCAAACCGGCCGGAACGACCTTGGCTATTTCTTCTATTCCTATCGAACGCATTGGATTACAGAGTTCACGCGAATGGCGGCCGAAGCGGTTCGATCCGTGCGGCCGGGCATGGAAATCAGCGCTGCGGTTTTCAAAAATCCTATTCACAGCGGGCGATTCATCGGTCAGGACTGGCGCACCTTCGCACCATACGTCGACGGCTGCATTCCCATGAACTATCGCGACCACTATCCGGGCACGTTTGACGAATACCTCGACCTTCTCAGAGAGACGATCACCGATCAGAAGGTTTGGGCAAGGGATTTTCGAAGGTATTGGCCGGGTGCGGCAATTAATTTCCTTTTTTTCGAAGAGGAACTGCCCCTGATGGCGATACAGCGGGCGCTTAAAGAGGGCCAAGATTATTCCATGGAATATGCAAAGGTTGCATCAAGGGTCCGCGCGTGCGCGCCGAATGTGGCCGACGCGCTTGAATCCGGCAACGGTCGAGCTGAATTCGATGCCTTTATTAAAGCGGTTCCAACATGCTATTGGCCGAAGGATAAGCTTGTGCGCCTTGTCGAAGCGATTTCGGAAACTGGAGTGGATGGAATGTCGCTATTCTGCGAGGAACATTTACAACAATACGGACTCTGGGATACGCTTACGGATTTGTGGGGAGAATAGCTAAGTTTTTTCCGACCAAACACCGTCGTCTTTAAGCAGCTTGACAAGCTCTTCCACGCCTTGTTCTTGAGGAATGTTGTTTTTTACGACCTCGTGGCCGCGATAAAGCGCGATCATTCCGCCTGCTTTGCCAACATAGCCGTAGTCGGCGTCCGCCATTTCGCCAGGTCCGTTGACGATGCAGCCCATAACGGCTATGTCCAATTTTGAAAGGTGGCCTGTGGCATCTTTGACTTGCCGGAATACCGTCGGCAGGTCGAATTTCGTCCGCCCGCAGGAGGGGCATGCGATAAACTCGGTCTTAGTCCTGCGCAGTCCCAATGCCTGCAAAATGTCAAAGCAGATTGGAATCTCGTGGAGTGGATCTTCCGCCAATGAAACGCGAATCGTGTCGCCGATGCCTTCCGCCAAGAGCGTTCCGATCCCACAGGTGGACTTGACCCGGGCATAATCACCGTCGCCTGCTTCCGTGACGCCTAAATGCAGAGGATAATCGCAGCGTTCCGCCATCATTCTGTTGGCCGCGAGCATAACGGGGACGCGCGAGGCTTTAAGCGAAATGATGATATTTACAAAGTCGTGCTTTTCGCAAATGCGAATGTATTCGAGCGCACTTTCCACCATTCCCTGAGGCGTGTCGCCGTGCGTGACGAGCATGCGTTCGGCGAGCGAGCCATGATTGACGCCGATGCGCATTGCGATGTCTCGCTTCTTGCACGCTTCTATGACGGGAACAAATTCCGATTCGATCGCTTCGAGTTCTTCGGCGATTTCCTGAGGCGAGTAGTCTTCTGTTCTTTGCACGCGCTTGCGAAAAACGAAAAGCCCTGGATTTATACGCACTTTGTCGACGTGTTTGGCGACTTCGATGGCTATGGCCGAGCCTTGGTGGTGAACGTCGGCTACGAGAGGAATCGGGCCGACTTTCTGCGTGACTTTTGCCCGGATTTCCTCGAGGCATTGAGCCTCGCCAAGCGAGGGCGTCGTAATGCGAACGATCTCGCAGCCTGCGTTGTGCAGCGCGACGATCTGCTCCACGCACGCGTCGACATTGCGGGTCTCCTCGGTGACCATGCTTTGCACGGCGATGGGAGCGCCCCCACCGACCGTAATCGCGCCGACCCGAACGGGTTTAGTTTTTCGGCGCGTGAAAGAAGGCTGCATCGGTTCGATTCTACTCGGAGACGTCAAAGCGGCCCGCCGAAGCGAGCCGCTCTCTCCACCATGTGCCTGTCTGCACGATCGTAGATCCACCGCTACAATGACACAACTTCGCGATAAATTACATGGGGCGCGCGCTTTTTAGATGCTTTCGGCTGAGAGACCGACTTTCGCCAAGGCAAAAACGCAGGGGAGCGTCGACGGAAACGCTTATGCCAATGCGCGGACCGACCCAAACGCCGTCCGCGCGAGCGCCAGGCTCAAGCTTGATTTGCCCGCCGAGCGGCAGCCCGGTCATCGAGCCATCGACGCCGAGCGCGAGCGTAAGGTTGCCGGGTCCGGCGCAAAGTCTTTCATCCCGGATTCCGGGTCTGCGCTTGCGCATTTGATCGAGTCCAGAGGTAGGCTCCAGCGCCCGGAGCAAGACGGCTTCGCCTCTTCCATTCGGCCCTGTCACAAGGTTCATGCACCAATGGACGCCATAGCTTCGGTATACATAGATATGTCCGCCCGCGAGAAACATAGGCAGGTTCCGGCCCTTGGGGCCACCATGCGAATGGCTCGCAGGATCATCCTCCGAATAAGCCTCCACTTCGACGATCCGGCCGCCAACGCCCTCTACGAAAAGGAACATCCCAAGAACCAGCGGTGCGGCTTCGGCGGCGGGAAGGCCCAAGATTTGTTTTGTTTCGGCGTTCATACCATACGAAATCGTAACTTCCTACAAGGTGGCGCGTCAAGTCAATGACCCGAAAGGATAAGGATAAGACGCAAATGGAAGCAGCGGCATATTCGTCGGCCAGAGCCGAACGTGTTCCCACAGAGGACGAGGCTTTAATCGTGGCGGCGCGAAACGGCGATTACAGTGCTTTCGAGCGGCTTTATGAAAAGCACCGAAACACCGTATATCGCTTTGTTTACCAGTCCACGCACCGGCCGGAAGATGCGGAAGACATTACGCAGGAGGCTTTTGTAAGAGCGTTCCAAAACCTGCACCGCTTCCGAGAGCAGGCGAAGTTCACGACGTGGATCCTCAGGATCGCGACGAATTTGAGCACAGACCGCGCAAGGATGACCTCTCGCAGGTCGACGCTCGAACAACAAGAAGCAGCAGGCGGCTTGGAATGGATGACGGTAGGACAGTTCACGAACCCCGTCGAGGAAATGGAGGGCGACCGACGCGCAGCGCTCGTGCGTAAAGCGGTGAGCGCGCTTCCCGGGCATCACAGGAACGTGCTTATATGGCGCGATTTCGAAGGTCGGGAGTATTCCGAAATAGCAGAAATTTTGGGTTGTTCGGTCGGCGGCGCGAAATTGAGAGTTCTTCGGGCGAGACGGGCTTTGAGAGATAGGCTCGAACCTCTGCTTCAGGCAGGAGAAAAAGGATGAGTTGCAAGAAGTTTAATGAAAGGTTGATCGCCGTGGCGTTTGGCGAGTCGGAGATCGGGCCTGATCTGAGGGCCCACTTGGCTGCGTGTTTGGCATGCCGGCAGGAAATGAATCTCTACCGGTTCGAAGCGGACGGAATTAAGGAAATGCCCCAGGCGCCTTCGGCAACGTTTAGCAGTGAGCGCCTCCGCGAGGCTATCCTTTCGCGCGAAATTCGCCCTGAAAAGCCTTGGCGTACGCGGATGGCTTGGGCGGGCGCAGCCTGCGCTGTCTTGCTCGTCTCCTGGATCGTGGCCGGTCGAGAAATCGATAGGGGCGACCGCGCTCCCCAGCCGCTAGCCATGGTCGAGCCC
>DASSBY010000024.1:0-5468 GCA_035698285.1 Fimbriimonadales bacterium
GCGAATTATCGCCCCTGCCGATTCGACGGTCGAGCCCTTTGAGTAAAGCCCTCTGGTCAAGGCATTTCGCCGGTCCACGTAATCCGGAGTTTCGCTCCAATGACCTGCCCACGACTTAACCCCCGCCCAGCCTGTCAAAACTGGATTCAGATCGGGAATCCCCACAACAATTTCCTCCTCATCCTGGAGCGGAACTCCGGGCATTGCTAAGACCGCGTCGTTTGGCCGCGTGTTTTTCTGAAAATACGTCAACATCCGCGCGACTTCCTCGCTCCAATAAATCTTCTCGACGGTCGTGTTGCTGATATTGTCCGCGGCCATTTGCGCCTCGCGAATCACCCACCGCATCGAACTTATCGAAACCGCGCCGACAAAAACCGCAGCGATGGGCGCTCGGTCTCGAATCGAAATCTTCGAACAGAATTGTGCGATAGCCCAACCGGCCATGAGGCCGAGCGGGATCGACAATCCCATGGCCAACTTGCGCTGGAAAAGCCCTGGGTAATAAAGCGCAATGAATCCCATAACCGCCCAAGCGAAAAGCAGCCCATAAATCGAGTTCTCCGTCCGCGCTAAATAACAGACGGCCAGCCCGGCGATGAAAAGTAGTCCCCAGCCTAAAACTCCGAGCCAGGCTGAATTGCCGGCGTGATCGGCCGATGCCTGAACCAGCAGCATCCCGCCGACGAGCGCGATCAATCCATACGCGGCCCTCCTCGAAATCCAGAGCGAGACTGCCGCGACGGCCAGCGCCAGCAGCGGCAGATACCCCTGAACGACTTCGAGAAACGGCGGCGAAAAAGTCGGCGTTTCGCTGCGCGCGAGAAACACGGGATCGTTGGCGCGCACATACACGAACCACGCGATCGCGGGCAGGGCTCCGAGCGCGATGCAAACCGAACGCCCGACCCACACTCCGGTGGCGCGTTTCGTAGTCATTAAAAGGCCGGCCGCCCCTATCGCGATCGTTAGCATGTCGTATGTATGGATATTCGTGAGCACGAGTGCCGCGGCGGCGCCAGGCAAGACCGGACGCCAAGATTCCTCAGCGTCCAAGATGCAGTTCCAAACGACGCAGATGAGCCACAGCGCCGCGCAAAAGAGGCCGTTTTGCATAAGTGACGGAAATGTAAATGCTTCCGGTTGCCAAACGTCGGTCGGGCCCTCCAAGCCATAGCGCCGCCAAAAGAGCCAGCCGATGCCCGCTCCGAAAATTGCGGTCGCCATGGCGATTGCCGTGCTTAGCTCCGAACCGCCGAGTCTTCGCGCCAAACGGTAGAGCGCCATGAGAAAGAGAAGCCCAAAAGCCGCCTTCGCAAGGTGCATGGCCAGCGGCAGCCCGGCAATTCGCGCCATATTCCCCACCAGGAAAAAATAAAAATTCACAGTCAGCGAAGGCTGCCGATCGGTTGTGAAGCGGTTCTCGAAAAAGAACCTGCCCTCCTGAGCCTGTTTAGCCCAAGCCGCGTAAACGGCGTGGTCGTCGAAATTGCTGTGGACCCCGAGGTACAGCGTCCCCTCGGGCTGGATCGCAAGAGCGAAAAGGTACGGAACCGCGCTCAGGAGCAGCGCGCCCGCCGCCAAAGCCCAAAACCACTTCGGGTATCCGCGAAACACGGGCTATTGGGTTGGCGGAGTTTTGCCCATCTGCTTGTAGATGGCCAAAATCATGTCCCGGTTCTTCCTCGCATCAGCGTTCGACGGGTCCGCCTTTAGCGCCTCGCCGTAAAGCTTGAGAGCTTCCCCATACTTGACCCTCGGAGCCCCGTCGCCCGTCATGACTTCGTAAGCGTAGGCGCTCGCAGCCTTCGAAAACGCCTTGTTTTTCGTGGCGTCAGCCTCGAATTCGCCCTTAGCCGATTCGTAATCCGACTTCAGAGACGAGGCGACAGGAGGCGGAGCCGTGCCGCCTTCGGTCCGAGGCGGATCCGACGAAGAGCATCCTATGAGACACGCGAGCGAAGCGGCAATGAGCCAAATTTTCACTCCGCCATGTTACCGCCGGTCTAATCTCGCGGGTCGGGCATGTCTACGCAATACGGCCCGATAACGGACCTGTCTTGAGAGCAGTGCTCATCTGCGACGGCTGCCGCCCCAATTGTTCGAGTCTCCCTGGACGGCTCCTTTGCCGTGCCATGTTCCTTTTCTAATTGCTTTGTCGATTTCTCGTGGCCTTTCTGCATCGATAACGCTCCTTTGCTGCGCCTTTGAAGCATGCGTCGGCGGCCAGTGGATAGCTGCCTACGAATTTGGAGTTACATTAAGTAATAACGACGAAGAGGCCGCTAGAATACCATGAGTAAGAAAATTGTTCTAACTTTAATTATCGGCGTAGGCGCAATGGCCATGATCGGGGCGGTTATGGCGCGGCGCAGAGGCTGCCACGACATCGTGAAAGACGTAGAAGACGATGTGTCCACAGCTTCCGAAGACTCCTTCCCCGCGAGCGACGCCCCGAGTTGGACGCCCGTCTCCGGCGTCGGCCATCCGCACAAAAACTGACTTTCGCAAGCTCCGCCGCTTCAATCCGCGAACCCCCGTCCATTCCACAGGCTGCTCGTTCCAACTGCCGGCCCTGCGGTTCCATGGTACGGCTCTGCGGTTACATGGAACGGCTCTTCCGTTCCCACTGCCGGATCTGCCGTTCCATGGAACGGCTCTCCGGTTCCATCTGCAAGGATGCTGAGTCCTACAGGTTCAAGCGCGTCCCGGGATGCGCCGGCTCTCGACGACGCCGTCGAGGCAGTTCCAAGCCGTGAAGCCGTCCGCCGAAGCTGCCGCGCCCCAATCGCCGGCTTTCGAGACGGCGAAAACCACACTCACTTTCTCCCGCGTATCCGGCTTGCGCGCGAGCATCACGTCTATTGCGCGGTCGCATGCTTCCTGCGCGCACATTCCGCCCCGCATCCCCTCGACGGCTCGAAACGAAAGCATAAACCGCCAGATGTCCTCGCCGACTCCCGTAGCACCCGCTGCGCCCGCCTCATCGTCCGCATAAAACCCGGCTCCCACAATCGGCGAATCGCCGACCCGCCCTGGGATTTTCCAGGCGAGCCCGCTCGTGCTGCATGCCGCCGCCACGTGGCCCCCTTCCTCCCGGCCGACGATGGTGACCGTGTCGTGCAGTCGATGCGCCACTTCGGCCTCGCCCTTGGTTTGAAGCCACTCGCGATATCGCCGCTCACTGTATTCCGACTGTAAATCGAAGCGCTGGAAGCCGTGCGACTCCGCGAAGCGCTGCGCCTGGTCGCCAGCTAGCATCATATGCGGCGTCTCGTCCATCACCAAGCGCGCAACCGAGATCGCCGGCAGGATCTCGCGCAATGCGCAAACCGCCCCGGCGCGCATCGTGCAGCCATCCATCATGCCCGCGTCCAGCTCCTGCTCACCGTCGGAATTCGGCAGACCGCCGCGGCCGATGGCGGAATACCGCGCGTCCATTTCGACCTCGACAAGTCCCTGCTCGCAGGCGGAGATAAGGTCGCCGCCGGCATTGTAGGTCTCCCAAGCCTTCTTCACGCAAGGCTCGCCCGCGTCCGCCCAAGTTGAAATAAAAACCGTACCCATCTACCTCGTCCGCAGCACCGCGACGCCGTAGTTGACGCCGCCTGAAACGACCGGGCGAACGATCTCCCATTCGCCGTTTTTCTTGGATTCCGACTGCTGGGCCGGGTCGATGTCGGCATATTTCGAGCCGCGCTGCAGGTTCCTATCCGACGCCGCCATGATCCTCCCCTGGTTGTCCGTGATGGCGCAGAACGAGAATTCGGTCGAGCTGACCATGTCGTCCACGACGCGCTGCAGCGTGTCCGCGTCGGCGAGCTGCCCTTTGCTGCGCATATCCAAGAGTGGCACGAGAGCCGTTGAAAATGCCGCCGCGCTCTTTAGCGCCGCATCTTTGCGCGCGCCTGCTATGCCGAAATAGCCCGACGCGCCCAAATAAAGCGCCAAAGCCGCGAGCAGGATCGCAAGTATTTGAAGTCCCTTTTTGCCCCAGTCGGTGGGCTCTCTTCTAGCTTCAGTTTGTTCTGGTGTTTGCTCCATTGTTTATCTCCGAAATTGGCGTAGACGCGAGCGTGTCGAGATCGAATCCGTCTCGCTCTCCGCGCCCGAACCGCCAGCAAGCTACATGGCCGATCATGGCCGCGTTGTCGGTGCAAAGCTCGAAAGGCGGGGTAAAGAACTTCAACCCTCGCTCTTCTGATGCCGCGAGCAGCTTGGCCCTCAGCCGCTTGTTCGCCGCAACTCCGCCTACCAAAGTGACGGCCCGAGCTCCCAATTCGACGCTCGCCGCGGCCGTTCGCTCCGTAAGTACCGAGCAGATCGTTTCCTCCACGCTCGCCGCGGCGGATGCCAGGTCGAGTCGCTCCGCTTCATCGCGGGCGAGGTAGAGCACTGCCGTCTTCAGTCCGGAAAAGCTGAAATCGCGAGTTGGTCCCTTGAGCCCCGCCGGCAAGTGATACTTGCGCGGATCGCCGCCACCCGCCGCCCTCTGAATGGCGGGCCCACCGGGGTATCCGAGACCCAGTGCGCGCGCGCACTTGTCGAAAGCTTCGCCCGCCGCGTCGTCGATCGTCCCGCCCACCTTTTCATATTCTCCCGGCGCGTGAACTCGGATCATCTCCGTGTGCCCGCCGGAAACCAGCAGACATAGATGCGGAAACGGCACGTCGGCAACCATCAGCGGAGAAAGAACATGCCCTTCCAAGTGGTGCACCCCGAGCATCGGCTTGCCCAGTGCGAACGCGAGCCCCTTCGCCGCCGTAACGCCAACCGAAAGCGCCCCGATGAGGCCTGGCCGGTTCGTCACACCGATGCCGGAAATTTCCTTCAGCCCGAGGCCGGCATTGGAGAGCGCCGTTTCGAGGGCTGGAATAATGGCTTCGGTGTGCATCCGAGCCGCTGCTTCGGGAACGACTCCGCCCCACTTCTTGTGGAGCTCCGCCTGCGAACTGACCACATTCGCAAGCACTTGCGTGGCCTGGACGATCGCCACCGACGTCTCGTCGCAGCTGCTCTCGATGGCCAAGACGGGGCCGTCGATATATTTCATAAAGCCTTGTCCAAGCCGTAAAGCCACATGACCGAGGCGTCCTCGCGGTCGTTGGGATAATAGCCTTTGCGAATCGCACATTCGACATAGCCTAACTTCTTATAGAGTGCAATCGCGCCAAGATTGCCGACCCGAACTTCGAGTGTGGAGCACGTGAGACCCAAGTCTTTCGCCGACTTGAGCAGCGCCAACATCAGCTGCTTGCCGGTGCCTTTTCTTCGCCGATGCGGATGCACGGAAATGTTCGTTACGTGCGCTTCGTCCACGATCGCCCAGTATCCGGCGAAGCCGACAACCTCCTTCCCTTCCAGCGCGACAAAATAGTGCGCCTGCGGGTTCGTCAACTCGGAGCGCATGCTGTTTTCCGACCAAGGCGCGGAATTGCCGAGGTTTTCGATAGCCATAACGCCCGGCA
>DASSBY010000025.1:0-13899 GCA_035698285.1 Fimbriimonadales bacterium
CGAGGCTTGTCTCAAGGGGTTTGAGTGCGCGCGTCAAGTCGGACATCTTGACTTGTCCAACTACAAAAAGGTCCACGTCGCTCCAGCTTCTCTCGGTGCTGTCTGCCATGGAGCCAAATATGAAGGCGAGATCGATTCTTCCAGATATTGGCTCCAGCGCAGACCTCACTCGATCTGCGAGGCCCGATGTCTTGATGAAAATGCTGCGGAGTTCCGGGAATATGGGACATCGGGTGGCTGCTTGAAAGTACGTGCGATTGCCGTCTTGCCTCTTCGCCAAGATTCCGGCTTCGACTAAAGAGGCGAGCTCGCGTTGTAAGCTTGAAGGCGTCACCTCAAGGTGCTGAGCCAGATCGCGCAGGTACCAAGATCGTTCGGCGTCGGGCAATAGAGTCGCGAGGATCTGCTGTCGAACCTTGGGGAAAAGGGCATCGATCAAGCCCGTTTTACGCATAATGCGTACATTATAACGCATTATGCGTACGATGGGCACCACCCATATTGTCGGGCACGCTCAGGTGCCTTTCGAACGCCCGCAGCATCTCCGCCACCTCCGCATAGCTGCTCGCTTGAACGAGAGAGTTCCGCAACGCCGCGGCCCCCGGCTCTCCCTTGATATACATCGGCGTCTGCGCTCGCAGCGATCGGACTGCGGCATTTTCCGCCAACTCCGGCGAATCGTACTTCCCCGTCTCCTGCTCGAAACGAATCGCCAGCCGCAAATGCTCCAGAGCAACGGATATACGTTCGGACAGCCTCGGCGGCGCGTCCACTTTCTCCCCTCGGACTTCTTGGACGATCGCGCGCAGCGCCCACGGGTTGCTGATCGCCGACCGCCCAACCATAACGCCGTCGCATCCGGTTTCGCGCATCATCCTTAGCGCGTCCCCGCCCGTCTTGATGTCGCCGTTTCCGACGAGCGGAATGCTTATCGCCCGCCGCAGCTCCGCGATCAGCGTCCAGTCCGCCGTGCCCTCAAATCCCTGCCGTGCGAAGCGCGCGTGCAGCGTCAGCATCTTCGCGCCGGCTCCCTCGAACCTCCGCGCAAGTTCCGGAGCGGCGAACAAATCATAGGTCCATCCCGCCCGCACCTTCACCGTAACAGGTATCGAAACTGCGCGCACAACGGCCTGCACGATCTTCTCCGCCGCCTCAGGGTCTTTCAAAAGGGCCGCACCCGAACCCGTCTTGCAAACCTTCGGAACCCAGCAGCCCATATTGATGTCCACGATGTCCGCGCCAAGCTCTTCGCAAAGCCGCGCAGTTTCGGCCATAACCTCCTCGTCGCCACCGAAAATCTGAATCCCGAGCGGCCGTTCGTCGTCCCGAACGCGCATCTTTCGAAGCGTTTTCTTGGCGCCGAAATGGATCGCCATGGCGCTCACGAACTCTGTGAACATTAGCCCAGGCCTTGCGATCCGCTTGACGATCGCGCGGAACGCTTCGTTCGATACATCCTCCATCGGCGCGAGAAGCACCGGCGGATCGACCCTTACGCCGCCGACATCAAAAGCCACAACCGTTTAAAACGGCGGAGCGCCGGCGTCATGCACCGTGTTGGCGTCCTCGATAATCACCGCCGTGCCGTATGCGATAACCTCGGTAACGCCCGATGCCATCTCATTCGCGTCGTAGCGCATGGCAAGAACGGCGTTCGCCCCCAACTGCAGCGCATGGTCGATCATGTACTCATAGGCTTCCGCGCGCGACTTCTCGGCGAGGCTCGTGAACAGCGTAATGTTCCCGCCAAAAAGAGTCTGAAGCGATGCGCCGATCGTTCCGAAGACCGACCGGCTCCGCACCGTAATGCCTCGAACCACACCGAGGTAACGGACCACGTTTTGGCCATCGAAATGGTTCGAAGTCGTTACCCAGCGATGGATGTCTTCAGCGCCTCGGGGTCTTATGATCCGCCCTGCCGGGGAAGCATGGTGTCCGCGCAAGCAAGGTTGTACGCAGTGACCGCGGCTACCGTCGAAGACTGCACCAGGTAATTCGGAATCGCCTGATCGAGCCGATCATGCTGGGTGTGATGAACGTAGGTGTAATCCGCCGTCCCCGTTTCGATCCAGAAGAATCCGGGCACGCCGACGGCATTGAACGAAGCGTGGTCGCTGCCGCCGCCGCGCGGCATAGAATCCGCAACACGTAGCGAAACCGGCATATCCGAGAAGAAGTTGGCAACCGGGTCGATCGCCTTTTGAAGCATCGGAGCCATCGATTGGATGCACACCAGCCCGCCGTCGTAATCCGTCCCGCCATCGTCGACAAGCACGGCCGAAATCTTGCCCATCTCGTCCTTGTGCTTTTCGACATAAGCCCGCGAACCCAGCAGGCCCTGCTCTTCGCCCGTCCAAAGGATGAACCTGATCGTGCGCTTCGGCTTGGCGCCGGCCGCCATCAAGATCCTTGCGGTTTCGAGCGCAACCATCGTTCCCGTTCCGTTATCGCAGGTTCCTTGGGAGTTCGGGCCGTTCCAAGAATCCAGGTGGCCACTTACGATGACCACTTCGTCCGGCTTCTCAGTGCCAGGAATCTCAGCGATAACGTTCGAAACCGGCACCGGCCCGGGAAGAAACTTATTTTCGAGATCGAACTCTAAGTCGACATTCTTGCCTGCGGCCAATTGGTCGATGACCGCGTCGTAATCGCTCTTTCGAACTGTCACGGTCACGTTCGTCGGCAGGCTGTCCCAAGTCAGGTCTCTAAAGCTGCCGCCCGTGACGACGAGTTCATTCCGCGAAGAAACGACCTTGCCGGCGATGCCCGCTTCCGCCATAGCCTTGTCGAGCTCCGCGCGAAGGTTGGCGTCGCTGTTGTCGCCACGCCGCCGCGGGGTCGACATAATCCACGCACCCTTCAGCAAGCTTTTCTTCATGTCTAGGCTCGCCATGTCCTTCGGCTCCATGATCGCCCGGCCGCGGACCATGCCTTTCGTTCCCGCGGACCAAGCGCTCGTCGTAAACTCGAAATCTCGCCGTTCCGGCGAAACCATCCGCCCAACTTGACGTGCGCCCCGTTCGAAGCCAACAGGCACGGTGCCCCACTCTTCGAGGTGGCAGTTCTTAAGCCCGAAGGATTCGAACTGCGACTTCGTCCATTCGCAAGCCTTTTGAAGCTGAGGTGAACCCGTGAGCCTTGGACCAATCTTCGTGCAAAGATAGGTCAGGTGATCCATCACCTTGTTGCGGTTCTTGCCCTCGTCGAGGATTTTGGAAATAGTGCCAGGATCGCCTTGCGCGAAAGCGGATGCCGCCGCAGCAAAGACCAAGCCGAAAATAAAATGATTTTTTCTGCGCATGATGTTCAAGAATACCGTCCGAGTAATCGCCTGCGTTCGCAAGCTACGGATTCATAACCAAACGTAGCTGATCCGGCCTCGCATGCCACGGATAGATGAACGTCGCCGTCTCCGCGCGCCAACTGGATCTAATCTTGACCGCGCCGGAGCCGTCGATGTAGTTTGCCGGGCTCGCGACATGAACCGTTACCGCCGCGTCGCTCGTTCCCGACATCCGTGAATCGAGCGAGTGCCACGTGCCGTTCGAATTGTCGAAAATCTCCACGCGCTGGCGAATCCCCGCCGTGGATGTCGATGATTCCAAAGTAATGTCCAGCGACTGCGGATTGGCTATAGGCAAGTCAAACTCGCTGATTAGCCGAATAGGATAGCTGCCGCTCGAAAAAACGGCTCCGGGGCGCAGCGTGAACCGCTGGTTATTGCTGGTCTTCAGATCGGACCCGCCGCCCGAAACTACGACACCGCTTTCAATGGAGGTGCTGCCGACAGGAATAACGCTCAGAACGCCCGTCACGACCAGCCCGTAATCCGCATCCATTTGAGGTGTCCCAAAGTGCGTGTCTTGCACGATTTCCGAGCCCAAAACTTGGATCGTCCAAACTCCCGGCTGGGCATTCAGCACAAAAACGTTCTCGACCGTGTCCTTGATATCCGGGCTGCCGCCGGGCGTTGTCCACACGCCCTGCTGCATGTCGTGATTGCCGTAGTAGACCGTCGTCCCGTCAGGCGCGGTCGCCTTGAGCGTTAAGTCGTTGACCCGGTGCTGCGACTGGTTCGCGGGATTCCCGGGCGGATCTTTGTAAACCATCGTCGCCCTGAGCGCCTGGCCGGCGGGAACATATACGCGGTAGCTGTTCTGGCCAAGCGGCGCGACGGGATCGGTTTCGTCGACAACCAAGTTCCCCGGAGCGCGGCCATACGTGTTGTTCACGTTGGGAATTCCCCAGCCTTGATGCACCCGCGAAAGGTTGTCTGTGGCTCCCGCGAAATCATATTGCATCGCATCGTTGATCATGAGCGCCTTCGCCGTGGCGGCGTGACAGTGAGCGCCGAAAACCGAATCCTCCAAAACCGTGTTGTAAAACACGCCGTCAGCCCACATTTCGAAAAGCAAGCCGAAGGATCCGCAAACGATGGGAGTTGCCCCGCTCGTGCCGCCGAAATTGTTTGTGTAGGAAGAATCCGAAGAATCGCTGGGACAGAAAATCCAGTCGTAGAAGCTCGATAGGTCCGGCTTTATGCGCCCGTCCGAGGCCGGCCCGGTGCTCGCCCCGCCCCACCAGTCATCGTCCGGTGTTAGCGTGTTCTCATGATTGATTCCGCCCACCGAGACGATATTCTTGGCCCAGGCTTCTGGCCGCGACTGCGTGCTGCCGGAGTTGCTCTGGGATTGGCAAATCAGCAAATCCAGCGAGAACACGATGTCATCCATGTTCGCCGAAATAGACGTGTACTGGGTCGTACGCGGGCTGCCGAGGCTGTTGGATTCGAAAACGATGCCGTACTCGTTGATCGCGTCGTCGGTCTGCTGGAAGCGCGTCGCCCCGGTGTTCAAGCCCGCCAGAAAGACGCCCTGTGCGCTCGGCAGCACCCCGCGTCCCTGATGGTTCGCAGTTCCATCGCCGAATACGATGCCCGTCGTGCTCGTTCCGTGGAAGGTATCGGCGGTGTTGCTGATGATGGTAAGCGGTCTCGACTGGAAGTCGCGGTGGGTTCGGCGGACGCCAGTATCGCGCATCATCCCGACGACGCCCTGGCCCGTATAGCCGGCATTGTTCTCAAGATCGTTCATTCCGTGGAACTGCCGGGCGATGTCCATGTCCGGCTCCAGCGGTCCTGCCCACTTGTCGATCCACATAACTTCATCGAGGGCAGCCGTCTTGCGAAGCTGCTCCGCGTCGAGCGTGGCCTCCATAAGATGGCCGGCGGGAGTTTTGTCGACTACGGTTCCGCCAAAACCTTCGATGCGCCGTGCGACGGCATCCTTCTGGCCGTTTCCACTTTCAAATACTAAAATGTTGTAGCGCTGTACAGGCAGTGAGTGATTCACGAGCCCGGCGATTAGTCCCGGATCAAGCCGGTATGCCGGCTGGTATGGGCCAACCCACCGCACGTAAGGCAAACCTTCGACTCGCGCCTTCGCCGAATCAGGCAGCCGAACAAGGTAGGCGTTCTGCTCCGCATAATTGTAAAGAGTCCCGCCCACAGCCTCGATTGCCTTCCGATACGCTTCGATCGGCAAGGTCTTGAACTGTACGATATACATCCCCGAACCTTGCGCCGCAGAAAGGCTCGCGGGCACATCCGGAACCGAAACGAGCGGATCGAAGGAGGCATACTGAAACTCGAGCGTCGCGCCCTGAGGACCGACCTTTCCCACCGTCTCGCCATCGAGGCTGATGGCGTAATACGGCGCGCCGTTCTCGCTCCAAAACGCAATTCGCGCGGATTTGCCGACTTGAACTGTACGGAGGGCCGTGATCGTGCCCGACCCGGCGCGGACAAGGGACCCGTTCAGGTAAAGGTCTGCGCTAGCGGCAGAAAAGCCGGACGGCGCGGAGAAGGCTGCTGCGGCGACAAGGATCGTAATCATGATTTCCTCCGAAATTTGCCTGGTCGGGCTGCCTCTCCGAAGCAGGCTTAGAGCTGGGCTGGAGCTTAACAAGCATTATGCCCAATTGCGCGGCGCAGCGGCGCAACTGCCCCAGAAGCTTCAGCCCATACGCATCCCCATCCTCCTGGTATCCCCACGGGCCGCCGTAGGCGAACGGAGACTTCCACGTACCCGTCGAGGCGACCTGCAATCCGAAGGCGTCGTAGCGCTTCGTCGCGGTTACGCTCTGCGAGGCGTTCGTCTGCGTAAGAGCGTTCTTGATGCCGTCGTGGAAATACGTGGAAACACCGTTCCGCTGCTCCGAAATCCCGGGGAGGTACCGCGCCGTGGTTGCGCCGCTTATGTCGCTCAGCACAGCATCCACAGGGTCCGCCCCGTCACGCTTGAAGGTCGTCGTCGCCCCGCCCAACGTCCGCGTCGCCCTGGCATCGAAGCCGTTGTAGCCATAGCTCGCGCTTGGCTGTCCGGTTTCCGAAACGCCGGTTATGCGGCACTCCTTGTCCCAGGCGTAAGTGCGGGCAATCGCTCCCTGTGTAAACCCAGTGCACCTTCCAGAGAAGTGGTAGCTGAAGTTCTTCGCAGACGTCGAGTCGGAATACGTGATGCCCGTCACCTTGTCGCCCGAGTCCGTCGCGTACGTCTGCGTAACCCCTCCAGTCGTCTTGGTGAGCCGGTTGCCGTTCGCGTCATAGGTGTATCCGGCCGAGTAGCCGCCAGAATCGCTCTCCGAGAGAATTTGCCCGATGTCGTCGTAGCCGAAGTCGTCCTCTTGACAAATAGGCGCAAACTAAGTACCTTTGTTCGGCTTGTCCATTCGCCGAAAAGACCGTCGCCCGAAACGGCGTCTCCCTTCCGCCACGGCCGGAATTCTCCGATTTTGCCAGTTCTCGAGAAAACCTCGAAGGAAGTCATCCATATATGGATTGTCGCAGATGTGTGGGGCGCGACACTGGAAAGTAGGCGGCCGTTTGGAAGTCTGCAATTCACCGTTTCTGACCTCCGGTTAACGATTTCGACGTCCAGCAACGTACTAAATGTTCCTGGGCCCAGCGGCGACCGCCGCAAGAGTTCCTCCAGTCGCAATACGTCCAGAACTCCAGGCTTACCTCCGAATATTGCATTCCCAAACTTGTCCGAGATGAGCCAACCACCTGTAATGAGAGCGGCAAATCTCACTGAATTAAGCGGCCCGGCGGTGTGCTTTTTGTGAAAACAATCCGCAATCAGATTCTCGATGGGGCTTAGCCAATCGGCCTCCTCAGCACCTTTCTTTGCTTGCGCTATCGGAAACGGGCGAAACTCAAGAATCGTGTCGTCAAACGGGGCCTTGTAAATTTTGCCTGTCGTCGACACCAGATGCAAGGCAATAGACAAAACTGCGCAAACCATCAGTAGTAAAACCTCGCCTTAAGTCCTCGAACCTTACGATGAGGGTTCTCAAAGTCGTATACCGTGTCGCCTGGCCTGGCCCGAGCGCCGGCCGTGCCGTTTCCGGGGTCTGGTCTTCCGTACATATGGCCAAGCTCATGCATGAGCACCGTATCTGGCGGACAAGGTATTGCCCTGTGCTTCGCGCCCTGACTCGGCAGCAAAATCGCCTCGTTGGGATCATAGCGCACCCGGCCTGTCGAAGGATTGTAATGCGGATCGCCTGGCTGATTCGGCGGCGAAATGATGTGATCATCTTTGTCGTGAGTAAGTTCGTAGATAAGCTGCCTGCCTGCGATCGTGCATCTCTCGATGAGCTTTAAGTGCTTTCTTACCTTGGCTTCTTGACTTGCTGAAAATCCCACCATTCTGATCTTCAGGCCGTCATAATCGATGAGCCGAAGCGGGTTGCATTCGCAGTAGGCATACCAATTCCTTCCGTCTCGAGCGATATCCCTGCTCAGAAACCTCCCGAGGCTCGGATCGTAATACCGATGCCCCAGAAGCTTCAGCCCATACGCATCCCCATCCTCCTGGTATCCCCACGGGCCGCCGTAGGCGAACGGAGACTTCCATGTCCCCGTCGAGGCGACCTCCAGCCCGAAGGCATCGTAGCGCTTCGTCGCGGTTACGCTTTGCGACGCGTTCGTCTGCGTTATCGCATTCTTGATGCCGTCGTGGAAGTACGTGGAGACACCGTTCCGCTGCTCCGAAATCCCCGGCAGGTACCGCGCCGTGGTTGCGCCGCTAATGTCGCTCAGCACAGCATCCACAGGATCCGCGCCGTCGCGCTTGACGGTCGTCGTCGCCCCGCCCAACGTCCGCGTAGCCCTGGCATCGAAGCCGTTGTAGCCATAGCTCACGCTCGCCTGCCCCGTCTCCGAAACGCCGGTGATGCGGCACTCCTTGTCCCAGGTGTAAGTCCGCGTAATCGCCCCCTGCGTAAACCCGGTACACCTTCCCGAGAAGTGGTAGGTGAACGTCTTCGCAGGCGTCGAGTCGGAATACGTGATGCCCGTGAGCTTGTCGCCGGAGTCCGTCGCGCACGTCTGCGTAACCCCTCCAGTCGTCTTGGTGAGCCGGTTGCCATTCGCGTCATAGGTGTATGCCGCCGAGTAGCCGCCTGAGTCGCTTTCCGAGAGAATTTGCCCTACGTCGTCGTAGCCAAACGTCGTGGTAACGCCGCCAGAGACGCGCCGCGTAATGCGCGAGGCCGGATCGTACCAATTTTCCTCCCGCGCAAGCTCCGGAGTCCCTGCCGCTGCCTTATGAATGGTGCTCGTTATCCGGCTGCGAGGATCGTATCCATAGGCCGCGTACGCGCCGTTTGCGTAGGTCTGCTTGGTCAGCCTATCCGCGGCGTCGTGCTCGAAACTCGTCGTCTCGCCAAACTTTGCGATGCTCACAACCCTCGACGAGTTGTCGTATCCGTAAGTCGTCACAAGGTCCGGGCTCGGCGGTAATTCCTCATAGATATGATAGAGCCGCGCATTCGTGTCGTAGTCGTAGCGCATCGTGCCCTGAGGCGAGATCAACTTCTTGATCTGGTCGTCTTTGAAGTACTCCCACGTGCTCGATCCCGACGTGTCGGTCATACTCGTCAGCCGATCCGCATCGTCGTATCCGAAATGGCTGTTCGTCATCGAGCCCAAATAGTCGACGTCCGTCATTCGGGACGCATTGTCATACACGTACTTCTTTAGCTCTTCTTGCGGAAACACGCCGAACAGCTCATATCGATGCTCGGTTAGATTCCCGTTTGCATCGTACGTCCACGCCTCGCCGGTGCTGTCCGGCATGGTGAGAATGTAAGGTTCCCCTCGATCGGTGTAGGAATACGTTCGGGTGTAATGCCTTCCGTTTTCGATGCTCGTTACCCAATCGCGGCTGTTGTACCCATACTCCTCCACTTCGTTATTGGCATTTGTGGCGAAAGTCAGCCTGCCTGCGTCGTCATATTGAAACTGGGTCTGTTTCCCGCGCTCGTCCGTTACGGCCGTAACGTGGCCCTCGTAATCGTAGGCGATCTGCTTAGTGTGCCGCACGCCGTACACCGGCGGCTGCTCGTAAGGATAGTCGCAAGCTGGGTACCGAACTAGCTTTCGGCGGCTCCAACTGTCGACCTCGATATCGGTCGTGTTGCCCGTGCCGTCCTCGATCCAGTCCATGCGACTAACTGTGTCGTAGTGTGCCGTTGTTTGCCCGGAGGGGGCCGTTCCTGGGCCAGAAGGCGTTGTGATACTGTCAAGATTGCCATTGACATCATGTCCGTAATAGGTCGCATTGTCGCCCGCATCTTTGGACCAATCAATTTGACCGTAAGAGTCGTAGTGGCGGTACTGAATGCGACGGCCTTCCGGGTCAAACAGCTCTTTGAGTTTACCGTCGGCATAGTAGGTGTAATCCCACTTGTCATTTACGCCATGAACAGGCGTCTTCGCCCAATCTAGCTCATTCGTCGACGTGTACCCGTAGGTCCAGGACTTATTAAAAGGATTCGTCTCCGAGAGCGTGTTACCATTAGCGTCATAAGTGAACGACCAATATTGACCTCTAGCGTCCCGAATTAGCGTGGGCAGCCGATTACTGTAAGTTTTGTAACTCACACTAAACCCGGCTTCATCGACTTCGCTGGCAAGCAGCCCGCCAGAATAATTGTGCACGGTCGTCTTGGAATCAGGGTGCACAATCGAACAAGATGACAAGTTATAAATATAGGTGGTTTGGTGAAGGAGGGGGTCTTTGCTCCACTTGACCTTTTTGTCGGGGTAATAATCGTAACGCCACACCTTTCCGCGCAAATCGGTTTCGGACGTTATCTGCCCATATATGTTGTAGTCGTAATACCGGGTTCGTTGTACGCCATCCAACAGCGGGTAATCGATGGACGAAAGCAAGCCGCTAGTGTAGTGAATCGTCCAGACTCTGGAAATCGGATCGGTCACCGTCTCGATGTCGCCGAAAATGTTGTAGCCAAAGACTATTGCGCGCCCGGTCGAATCGATGACCCGCTTTATGCGCTTAACGTACGTTTGGACCGTTTCAAGTTCGATGGTCACATGATTACCGTCCCGATCCGCAATTGCCACCATATGTCCGGGCTGGTTGTTTGCTATGTCGGGGTACGAAAAATCGATCGTGGTTTGATCGTGAGTAGTTACGCGATACCCGAGGCCGCCAGCCAATCTGGTTACATCGTCGAAGATGCCTGACGGACGGGTGAAGACATTTGTTCCAACGCCGGTTTCGTTATAGACAACGATAGTTCCATCTCCCCAGCGGATCGTGACCGTCTCGGCACCTCCCACGTTTTGCACGTCCAGTTTGGCCCCATAGTTGCAGCTCCACTGCGGCCCTAGTTCATAATCGTAGTCGCTCCGCGAATTGTGATAAAGCGTCAAAGCGATGTCCGGCCCGCGGGCGGCCCAATTGACGATTGGGCACGATTTAAGCAAATTCCCAGTGAGCGTGTTGACTGTCCCACCGCCGCTTTCATCGTAGGTGCCGTCTCCGGGAAGCCCGGGTCCACCACCGATACCGAAGCCGCCAGGCGTAAGCGGCAGGGCGCCGGCCGCGAAGGCATATAAATCATGCAGCCAGTAGCCCCCGCCGTCGGTTCGATTCCATCGATCACGCGCCTCTTCAACCGCACGAAGCGCGCGCGGACTATAGAACCGGCCGCGGCTATCTTCATACCGGCCAGGGTCTGGACCGATCCAGATAGGCCCGGGTACGTCCGAGTACATCGGGGGACCCTCAAGAGTACCGAGACGGTCTACTAGGACGTGGGCGATTGAATAGACCCCTTGGCCCATGCCCTGTAACGCCAACGAGAAGATTGCCGCCGAAGCGACACAACGGAACCAAAGCCTGCCTTCCTTTCCCATAGTGTCCCATTTATACCCGCACCCGCGCCCCAGCGGCGAGGGCGCCTGGGACCCTTCGGGAGCTCGCAATCTCGATTCGCGGCGAGGCTGATCCCAGTTTTCGCGGCCCAATGGTCCTAAATGCCTGACAAAAACGTATTAAGTTGGTATAATCATCAACCGTAAACGGATATCCGGGCTTCGGCTTGGATAACAAACGACGGTCGTTCGCAAGGACGCGATGACTGCGCCGGGAGGCGGAGGCTAACATAGGATTACTCCCCTCGATACGGCGAAGGCGCGAGTCCAACGCGAATGGCACTTGTACTCTCAAGGAGGAGTAACTAATGAACAAAACGCTGAAACTCGCTTTCGGCGCCCTGCTGGGAAGCATGCTCGTCATGCCCGCCCTCGCGCAGGAGCAGTTCCCCGACGTCCCTGAGAACCATTGGGTCTACAAGGCGCTTCTCGACATGAAGAACGAGGGCATCCTTGTCGGCTATCCCGACGGTCTCTTCCGGGGCGGACGCCCTGCGAGCCGCTACGAGCTCGCCGGCGCAATCAACACGGCCTACCAGAAGCTCAAGGGAATGATCGGCGGTCTGCAGGATCAGATCGACGCTATCAAGAACGGCATGGGCGGCGGACAAGACACGTCGGCGCTTCAACGCGAACTCGACGAACTCAAGTCCCAGGTGGCCGCAATGGGTCGCTACGGTGACGATATCGCCAACCTCCAGCGCATGGCCTCGACTTTCGAGAAGGACCTCGCTGCGATGGGTGTCGACGTCGACGCCATGAAGAAGGACCTCGCCGATCTCGCTGAGAGAGTCGGCAGACTCGAGAAGATCAAGCCCGCGGTCGACATTCACGGCGACGTGAACGCAGTCCTCCACGGCGGCAACTCTCGCGACAACCTGTTCGGTATCACCACCGATGCTCGCCCGACCGGTTTCGGCCGCGGCGGCTACGAGGGCGTTCCGGTCGGTATGGATCGCGACCTCTCGATCGGCCATGAAATGGCTATCCGCATGAACGGCACCAACGAAGACGGTCCGAAGTGGCATGCCACTCTCGTGATCGGCAATCTTCTCGGCCTCAACGAATCCGGTGACGGCGGCGCCGTCTACGCCATGTACGGTGATCAGGCCGGCGTTATGGCCAACCTGCCTTTCCGCGAGCAGACCGAAAGCGTCTATTTCCAGGACCTCGGAGTCAGCTTCGACACCTCGGTTATGGGCCAGGGCTTCTCGGCCGACCTCGGTCGCATCGCTCACAAGTCGGGCAACTACTTCTTCCAGCGCGGCGATCACACCCCTTACTTCGACAACGATCGATGGGATGATGGCAACTGGTACTTCGACGGCGCGAACCTCAAGTTCAACTGGGGCGCAGTCGGCTTGAACGTTTTCGGCGGTCGGACTTCCGATCGGCTCGACAGCGGCTCAACGCTCGGCGGCCTCATCAACAACGAGGTTTGGCCCCTCACGGCAGGTCCCCAGAACTTCTTCGCCGCTGGCGAAATGTTCGTGGACCGCACGCTCGGCTTCGACCTGGGCTTCAAGCTCGGTGAGACCGGCGACGTGATGCTTCACTACCTCTTCTTCGACACGGACAACCCCGTTACGGCTTCGATCTCCGGCGCCGGAACGTACAACCGCGTCAATGTTTGGGGCGGCGAAGTCAACCTGGACCTCGGCAGCATCGGAGTCAATGGCGGCTACAGCCAGTCCGATCTCAAGTACAACGACAGCACCGTTCTCGATAGCGATAACGCCGCTTGGTGGGCTCAGGCCATGTTCAAGTTCGGCGGAGTCGGCGTGAACGTCGGCTATCGCCAAATCGATCCTTGGTTCGGCGCCCCCGGCGACTGGGGCCGCACCGGCTTCCTCTGGAACCCGGTCGACCATCAGGGTCCCTACGGCGACGTCACCTTCAACCTCGGCGCTAATCTCGACGCCAAGATCTCCGCGTTCCTCTTCGATGGAATCGATGGAGTCCGCGTTCCTGACGATGCCGAAATCTTCGGTGTCAACGCCGCGTTGAACTTCAAGCTCTTCGGCAGCTGGGACGCCAACCTCGGTTGGGAAATGGTCGACTACCGCGACGTCATCAGTGGCTTCACGCCGCAGGTGAACTGGTATCGAATCGGCCTCAGCCAGATGATGGGCGACGGCTCGGCGCTGATGTTCAAGTATGAGATCAGCGACTACGACGACGATGGCTCGGGCTTCACGAGTGGTCTCGGCCTCATCGGCGGCGACCGCCGCGGCGGCCTGTTCACCACCCAGTGGTCCCGCAAGTTCTAAGCTTAGCGAAGAACTAACGATACAATAGCCCCGCTCGGATCATTTCCGAGCGGGGCTTTTCCATGGCTGCGGCGCCGCTCCCACACCGAAGTCTCAAGGCGTTTGAGTTGTCGCCTCCCAAATGCTACGAACATCCGCCTATCGGGCGGGGACACCCTGCCTAGGCCTATATGCGATTACAAAAACCGTCACCCCGCCCACGTTTTCCTGCAGCGTTACATTCGAACTCGCCTGGTCAAGCTTCATCCCGGTTATCGGGTCGAACAAGTAAAACAAGTCGTCTTTGGATGGTCGAAAAACGTTTTTAAGAAAAAGAGCGCTCCTCGGCCCGACCTTTTCGCTAGCTTCCGCAGACGATCCAAAAGCAACAGGCTCGTCGGC
>DASSBY010000026.1:0-9413 GCA_035698285.1 Fimbriimonadales bacterium
TTCAATTTCGATGCCGGAGAGTCCGATGCCGGGACGATTTTCCATGGAACGGCTAGCGCGCCCAGCTTCTTGACGGTTAGGGCCGATCTAACCAGGGGATCTGACAACATTTCTTCATAGGTCTCGGCGGAGATATTCCCAGAGCCGAAAGGCGGCCACCCATAAGCCGAGACCGCCGTACGCGCGATTGCCGGAGCGATTTCTTTTTCCTTTTTCCTTCTGCTAAAGAGTTTCATTTTCTTTCTTTCCCCATCATTGTCGCGCCGCTTGTCTTTTCCAATGCTTGACAGGCCATGGCGAGAGCGCAAACGATATCGTCGTGAAACCCGGGCGCAGCGCCGAACTTCGTTCCGGTCTCGTCGTCATGAGCCTCGAAGTTTTCAAGTTGGCGAATGAGTTCGACGTCCGCAGGAAGCCTGAGCGCATTTCGCTCCAACATCCAAACCAGCCTCTCGATGATCGTCGTTTTAGATGAGCGGCTGAACGTGAAGGGGTCAACCGGTATGCCTAAGATTTCGTGCTGAAACTGCTCCGTAGTAGCGTCCCCGACGCCGGTTCCGTCGCAGACGATGACATTTGGGCGGGCCTCACTCGCGAGCGCAGCCGCCCTCGCGACGATGTTCGACCAACGCTGCCCGTTGAAGGTTTCGACAAGAATAACTTCGGCGCGAGAGGGTCTCCCGCGAACCGCGACGACCGCCGTCATATCTTGATACCTCGCCCAGTCGATACCGACCGCCACCGGCCCGAATGGAACAATGGGTGCGGACAAAGCTTCGTCGATGGCTTGCCTCTTGAACACGGCAGAAGAGCTGTCGAGAAATTCGGCCTCATATTCGGTTTTGAACGCCGCTTCCGTAAGCAGGCAGCGCTGAAGTTCCAGGAATTCCGGGCTGACGAGCGCATTCTCGCTTGTCGGAGATCGTCTGCTCCAAAATTCGTTCTCAGCGCGCTCGCCCATCGCGAAAAATCGGTGGAAAAAATTGCGGCCGCGCGGCGTGCTTATTAGCGTCATGCGGCCGTTATTCGCCGCAAGCATAGGCATCGCCACTTCGGTAACCAGAGACTCGGAAATGAACGCAGCTTCGTCGACTAAAATATGATCCGCCCCATCCCCACGCAGGTTCTTCGCTTCGTGCCCGGATCGAGCGTCGACGACGTGGATAATCCGCGAATTCTTGTCGTTCGCTTCGTGGATACGCAGCGAGGGGTAAGGCGAGTAGACATGCGCAAATATAATGCCGGCCGCTCCGAGCATCCATTTGATCCGTTCGAAAATGATCCGGGCCTGGGCCAGCGTTGGCGCTATTGCAATTTGGCGGCTCTCCTTCCCTCCGAAAGCACGCACCGCCGCATCGGCTGCGGCCGCGTCCGTTTTGCCCCATCTCCTGCCGCATGCCAATACGCGAAAGCGGGCTGCATTTTTTAGATATTCAAGCTGCCCGGCATGCGGCGCCCAGCTGGCTTCGCGCAATCGGGATAGAAATTCTTCGAGCATTCGTAATCGGGATGCTCGAAAAGCAGAATGTAAACCAACGGAAAAAGAAACCGGCCCTCTTTCGGGGGCCGGCTCGGAGGAGGAGAAGAGAACGAAAGACTTATTTGTGCAGATGATATAAGAGATCTTCTACAGGCTTTTCAGCGGCGAAGACGTACGATGTATTTCCTTCGCACCAGCTCACGGCATTGATGGCGCCAACTCGGCTGACCTTAACTCCGGGAGAGCCTGCGAGCGGCTCGCCCGGACACTCGCCCGTTCCGGGAGCGATCAGCATAACGTAATCGGAAGTACCGTCGGTATAAATCTGGCGTCCGATCGTTTTGTCCTGCAGATGAATTCGATCGATGCGCCAAAGCGTAAGGCCGCCGAGGGTCGGAGCGGGCTTTCGGCCCAGCTGCTTGGCGATCCATTGCGAGGCGTTTCCGTCGTCCGTAACGTTCGAGCCGCCGGCGAGCGAGGCCGCCAGAGTTCGCGAAAGCATATCGCTGTCGAGCTTCGATCCGCCCACGCGATTTACATACGCTGCGCCTGCGATAGCGATGACCAGAACGGCTGCCATCGCATACCGAAAGCGCTCGACGACGGCGATGGTCTTGGTGGTTCGGTCGATTTCTGCGAACCGGGCGCGGCATGCTTTAAGGGTTTCGGGGGAGTCGTGGGTGGGGAGTTTCCAAAGGGTTTGTTTCAGTTGTCGGATGGATTCGAAAGAGGCTCGGCTGCGAGGGTCGCTCGCGATTTGTTTCTCGGCGGCTGCGCGCTCGGCGCTATCGAGTTCATTGTCCGCCATAGCCGACATCATTTCGTAATCAGTCATTTCCGACACTTCCTTTTATATACCCTTCCGCTTTCGCATATTCCGAAAGCTTTTCGCGGAGCGCGGCTCTACCGCGCGCCAAACGAGATCGAACGGTGCCGATTGGCACTTCCAAGGCTTCCGCTATCTCGTCGTAACTCATTCCTTCCACATCGCACAACAGCACTGCCGTCCGGTATTCGTCCGGCAAGGAGAGCAGTGCTTCCTCGACCTGCTCCCCGAGGAGCGAATCAAACAAAGCCGTGCTCGGTGTGGCCCCGTCGGCCACGGTGTTCTCTGCGGCCGGATTGTCCTCCAACGAGGAAAGATCCGGTTCGCGCTTGGCTTTGCGATAACGGTTGATGAAGACGTTCGTCAGAATTCTCAAAACCCAAGCCTTGAAATTGGTTCCATCGAACCGGTCGTAGGCTTGATAAGCCCGGACGGCGGCTTCTTGGGTCAGGTCCTGTGCTTCATCTTGGTTCCGGGTCAGCCGCAACGCGGTGCTGAAAACGGATGGAAAGATGGCCTCGAACTCCCTTTCGAACTCGTTGCGCTTGTCGCGCTTTTTGGAGAGCATGGAGTGGTTCGAGTGTACCTTTCCGTTTGCTTCTAACAACCCCCCAACCGCCTGAGTTCCAATCTGCGGGAACAAAGTTGGCATTTGGCGAAAGGTATACTTTAAACCCTCGCGGAGAGATGGCTGAGTGGTCGAAAGCGCCCGCCTGCTAAGTGGGTAGGGGGCCTAAAACCCCCTCTCGGGTTCGAATCCCGATCTCTCCGCCACTAACCGAACCGACGCCGCCGCCGCCGCAGTCTAACTAACAGATGACCCTGCGAATCGTTGTTCCCCTCGCCCTCATCCTCGGCTTCGCCCATGCCCAGGCAACGACGCTTGCCGACTACCTCAAGCTGCGAAAGAAGTTCGGAATCAGCCGCGCAACCACGACGGCCGCCCTCGAAACGCTCGTCGGCGACGCCGTTTTCGAGATCCGTGGCCAAGTCGCGGGGACAATAAGCATGGACGGAGTCACCAGCCTGCTCCTCGAGGTGGATGGCAGCAAGAACATCACCGTCAAAGGCAAAAGCGTTCCGACGTGGCTTTCCTATCCGCAGGCAATCGGCCGGCTCCTCATAAAGGCTCATCGAGACAACGAATTCGCTCCGCTACAGGCCGAGCTCGTCGGCGCTGTGGAAGAAGGCGCGATGAAAACGTGGGAAGCGAACCCAAAGAACATCAAGCCCGCAACCGCCGGGCGCAAGGTGCCACAGGTGGCTACCCGCGGATCGTCGACGCGCGAATGGAATTTGGAGCCGAATGAAGCGGTCCCCGTCTACGCCGAATTTATCCAGGATTACAATCCAAGACTTACCGATGCGCAGGCAACGGAGATAGCGCAAGGGATCGTCGGCTTCAGCATCCAGTTCGGCGTTGACGCTCGGCTAATCACTGCTATGGTTCTCGTGGAAAGCGGCTTCAACCCGTCCGCGAAGTCGCGCGCGGGCGCCATGGGGCTCGGCCAATTGATGCCTGGAACGGCACAGGGGCTCGGGGTTCGCAACGCCTACGACACGAACGAAAACCTCTGGGGAACCGTGCGGCTAATCCGCAAGCACCTGGACAATTATCGCAGCGACGATGACAAGTACTCCGGCCTGGTCTTAGCCCTCGCCGCCTATAACGCCGGCGCCGGCGCAGTCGCCAAGCATGGCGGCGTCCCACCTTACAAAGAAACCCAGGACTACATCCGCAAGGTCACGTCTTGGTACCGCAAGCTCTGCGGCGACTAGTCATCGCCAAAGGGATACACTTGTCGCAAGCATGACGAGCATCACACTGGAGTTCGCTGGCTTGCCGCCGGAGGCAGCAAAATGCGCCGCGTGCATCGACCGTTTGAGCGAGCGGCTGCGAGCTTTGTCGGGCGTGAACTCGGTCGAGGTTGCCGAGGAACGGCGCAAAGTCACGCTAGCGCTAAACGAAGCGGCGGAGCCGCGGCGAATCGAGGCGGCTGCTCGCAAAATCATGACCGAGGTTGCCCACGGCTATGTGCACGACCGTTTGCGCATAGGCGGCATGGACTGCCCGTCTTGCGCCTCGGAAATCGAGACGGCGCTGCGATCAAAAGACGGTGTCGCCGCATGCTCGGTCGACTTCCCGGCCGCTCGATTGAGCGTTGAATACGAACTCGGAAGGATTACGATTCCCCAAATCCAGGCGGAGGTTCGAAAGCTTGGTTTTTCGGGCCAGCCCGTTCGCGATGAAGTTCGACAAAGCAACATCGGGCAGGTAATCCCGCTCCTTGTCGGGGGGCTCCTCTATGTCGCAGCTTGGTTTGTTCCGGAAACCGGACCTTTCCGTGCAGTTCTGTTCGCCCTCTCGGCGGTGGTTTCCGGTTGGCGGATGTTCCTGCCGGGCATGATAAGCCTTCGCAACCTGCGCTTTAGCACGAACACGCTTATGACGGTAGCTGTGATCGGCGCGGCGGCCATCGGCGAATGGGAGGAAGCGGCAGCCGTCGCTTGGCTTTTCGCTCTCGGGAATTTCCTCCAAGCGCGCACGATCAGCCGGACGCGCTCGGCAATAAACGAGCTTATCGACAGTTCTCCGAAATCCGCAGTCCTGGTTCGCGACGGTGAAAGCCGTGAGGTGGATGTTAACGGAATCATCGCAGGCGATCTTGTTGAGGTAAAGCCCTTCGCCTCGATTCCCGTGGATGGGATCGTCGAGACCGGCGAGGGTTATGTCGACGCGGCGATGGTGACCGGCGAAGCAGAGCCTATTTGGGCGTCGAAGGGGACGCAGGTGCTTGCCGGAACGGCAGCCGGAGCTTCCCCCATGCGAATACGTGCGGAGAAAGACTATTCGAACTCGACGCTCGCAAAAATGCTGGACCTTATCGAAGGTGGCCAATCCGCCCGCGCCCCGCAGCAGGA
The DNA here is from genome assembly GCA_035698285.1 of Fimbriimonadales bacterium. Lineage (GTDB taxonomy): Bacteria > Armatimonadota > Fimbriimonadia > Fimbriimonadales > ATM1 > JACDEQ01. The sequence goes on from DASSBY010000026.1 coordinate 5,229, forward strand.
AATGATCGACCGTGTCACAGCCTGGTACACCCCCGCAATATTAGTGGTAGCTGTCGCAGCAGGCCTCTTGCTTCCGCTTTTTGGCTTGCGAAGCTGGCACGACGGCATGCACCAGGGGTTTTGGCTTCTCATGGTTGCCTGCCCATGCGCATTGGTGATTTCGATTCCGGTCGCCGCCGTAACCGCCATCGGCGCCGCGGGGCGCTTCGGCGCGATGATAAAGGGCGGCGCCTATTTGGAGGCGGTCGCCACGGTTCGGCATTGGGCCTTCGACAAGACCGGCACACTGACGCATTCCCGACTGACTGCGGAACCGCTCGAACTCTCGCAGCCGAACGCTCTCCCCATCGCCGGCGCCCTCGCGAGCCACAGCTCCCACCCGGTTTCGGCCGCCGTATACCGTCGAGCCAAGAGCTCGCCATTACCGCTGCTGGAGAACGTCGAAGAGGTCCGCGGAATGGGAGTCGAAGGCACAGTCGATGGCCGAACGTACCGGCTCGGCTCAGCTTCTTTCACGGGTGCCTCGGCGGCAGGCGATGCATTTCTGACAGAAGCCGGCCGCCTCCTTGCGTCATTCAAGATTTCCGAGGATCGTAGAACCGGCGCGAGTGATGCGCTCGCCGAAATCATGACGTCGGGCGCTTCCGTCGTTCTCCTTTCCGGCGATCAATTGGCAAAGGCGCAAGCCGTAGCGCAATCGGTCGGCGTTGGCAGTGTCGTTGCCGAAGCGCGCCCCGACGAAAAGGCTCGACACATCGAAGAACTCGCATCTGCCGGGGGCGTTGCGATGGTGGGTGACGGCGTAAACGATGCCGCAGCCCTGCAGCGGGCCACGGTCGGAATCGCCATGGGGGCAGCCGGATCCGATGCGGCGATACAGTCCGCGGACATCGTTCTTCTAAACGACGACATCGCGAACATCCCAAGGCTGCTCCGTCTCGGAAGAAAGTTCCGCTCGATACTTGCCGAAAACATCATTTTCAGCCTCGGCACCAAAGGATTCCTGCTGATCGCTGGAGCCTTCGCCGTGCTTCCATTCTGGCTGGCCGTCGCGGGCGATATGGGTGTGTCCCTTCTCGTGACCGCCAATGCTCTCAGGCTAAGGAAATGAAATTTATGCTCGCGGGCATGTTCGCCATCGCTCTCGCGGGGTGCGCAAGCCACCGCAGTGCCCCGGCAGCGGATCGCGGTCCGCGGGTGTCGGCCGCCGACACTCGCACCGCCTACAATGCAGCCTACGATTTGGGCAGAAAGGCGGCTAAGGCGGCCGGCAAGGTCGACGCCGGAGCTAAAGAGAAAGCGATCGCAGCAGGCCTCGGCCATATCAAAGACCTCGACGCCTCGAAAATTCGCATCGACGTTTCCAAGGGCATCGTGTACATTCGCGGCCAGGCAAAAACGCAGATCGAGCGCATGCGCGCCGAAGGCTACGTCTATGGCTTCGTCGGCAACGCCAAGGGTGTCCGCAGTCTGCTCGAAGTCCCACAGTGATCCGGGTGTAAAATCGGGCGCATGAGTTCGATTGAAAAATTGCGCGAAAGACTGAACGAGGTCGCGCGCCTGGGCCAAGCCGCGGCCGTCCTCGAGTGGGATCAGCAATGCTATATGCCTTCCGGCGGCGCCGAGGCGCGCGCGGAGCAGAGTGCTGTCCTGCAAAAAATAATGCACGAGAAATTCACGTCCGACGAAATGGGAGACCTGCTCGAAGCGTCGACACGAGAATTGAACGGCGCACCTGCCGACAGTGACGATGCCGCTCTTCTGAGAATCACGAAAATGGATTTCGATCGGGACACCAAAGTTCCGACCGCCCTCGTCGCCGACCAAGCGAAAACAACGTCGCTGGCACACGAAGAATGGGTGAAGGCGCGCAAAAGCAACGATTTCAAAAGCTTCCAGCCGTGGCTCGAAAAAATCGTCGAAAACTGCCGCAAGATCGCGGAATATCGCGGATACAAAGATCGGCTGTATGATGCTCTTCTCGATCCTTTTGAGCCGCGAATGACAACGGCGGAAGTGGAGCGAATTTTTGGCCACCTAAGACCCCAATTGGTCGATATCGTCAAAAAAATCAAGGATGCCGATGTCAAAGTCGACGACTCCATTCTGCATCGAAGCTATCCCAAAATCAAGCAGCAGGAAATCTGCGAAGACGTGGTTAAGAGGCTGGGTTTCGACGAGGAAGACGGCAGGCAAGACCAAGCCGCGCATCCCTTTTGCACGACCTTCGCGAATGAAGACGTCCGAATAACGACGCGGTTCAATGACCATTACATTCCCGACAGTTTCTTCTCGTCGATGCACGAGGCGGGCCACGCGATGTATGAGCAGGGATCGCCGGATAAATATGAGGGCACGCCGCTCGCGGGAGGCACTTCGCTCGGGTTCCATGAGAGCCAGTCGCGAATGTGGGAGAACCAGGTGGGCCGCAGCCGCGAATTCATCCGTTATTATTTCCCGACGCTGCAAGCCGCGTTCCCGGAGGCGCTTGGTGGCGCTCAAGCCGAGGAGTTTTATCGGGCTGCGAGCAAGGTCGAACCATCGCTTATCAGGACGGACGCCGACGAAGTTACCTACGGCCTGCACATCATGCTTCGCTTCGAAATGGAGCAGCTTATGGTCGACGGAAAGGTGGCTTTTTCGGACCTCCCGGAATTGTGGAATTCAAAAATGCGCGAATATCTCGGGATAACGCCCGACTCCGACGCGAACGGCGTTTTGCAGGACGTACATTGGTCGAGTGGCATACTCGGATATTTCCCCACTTATCAGCTCGGGAATCTTATCTCGGCGCAGTTGTGGTCGAAAATGAACGACGACATGCCGGACATCTATTCGAACATCGAAAAAGGCAATTTCTCGCCGATTTTGGGCTGGCTTCGCGAACATGTCCACCAGTTCGGTCGCAAATACCTGCCAGGCGAGCTAATTGTACGCGTCACAGGTAAGCCGGTCGACTCCAGCTTCTATATCGACTACTTGAACAAAAAGTACGGCGAAATCTACAACTTCTAAAAATGGATTCTCGCAGCGCCATCGACCAGGTCAGAAAGACAGCGGAGCTCCTAAGAAAGACTGCTGACGACCTGGTCGCCGGCCTCCCCGGAGTCGAAGCGGATCTTGCTGCAGGTGTCAAAGCGGCTGCCGACCTCGCGCAAACCGCCCGCACCTTGAAGTCTTCTCGCGACAAGCTCACAGAAGCCGAAAAGTCGCTAGCAAGTATCGAGGACTCCCTAATTAAGGCGATGGACGCAGCTCGCGCAGTTCTTCACGACCCCGCCAGCCCCATCGAAACGCGCATGAGCATGCTCGCTCTCTGCCAAAAGGTGTTTGCACAATTTGCCGCCGCAGGATTCGCCATAACGATCCCCGCGCCCGGCGAGAAAGTGGACACGCATCGGCACAACGTAAAAGGAAGCGCGCATAGCAAACACGACAAGGCGCAAGTCGCAGACGTCATTTCTTGGGGATATCGCTTCCCCTCAGGCGCGGAGCACGCCGCCGACATTCTGGTGGGTGACGGAACCCAGCAAGACCAGGCCGAAGCTCCTCCAAAACCGCCGCCTCCGAAACCATCGAAGTCAGGAATCGCCATGGTAATCGAAAAAGACGCAGAGCAACCCGAAAAACCGAAAAAGAAACCGGCAAAGCCGGTAACTGTTTTCGACCAGTTGGCCGAAGCGGCGGAGCGCAACCGCGAACCATGACGGCGCACGTTTCTTGGGCCAAGCGAAGCCACGAGGCCCTCTGCAAAGACAAGATTCTTGGGGCCGTCGCAAAGAAGCATGGCCCGCCAACCATCCCGCGCACGCCCGATCCTTTTGTCATGCTGGTTAAATCTATCGCCAGCCAGCAGCTCTCGGGCAGGGCCGCACAAACTATTTACAATCGCTTGGAAGCACTCGCCGGTGGCATAACCCCTCAACAGCTCGCCGTTTGCGATGCAGCCGGCTGCCGTTCTGCCGGCCTTTCCCAAAGCAAGACTACGACGATTCTATCCCTCGCCCACGCAGCGCAAGCCGGCCTTCGCTTGGATAGGTTAACCAAGAAGTCGGACGAGGAAGTCACCGAGATACTCGTGCAATTCAAAGGCATCGGTGTTTGGACGGCGCAGATGTTTCTGATTTTCGGTTTGGGCCGGCCGGACGTCCTCTCGCCGGGAGATCTCGGCCTGCGCAAAGGGCT
>DASSBY010000027.1:0-15001 GCA_035698285.1 Fimbriimonadales bacterium
CGCCACCGAACAGCGCGGCTCAACGAAATCAGTGGCCGATACAGCGTTTTGCAAGATGAGTTTTACGTCCCCGAGGCAGACCAGATTCGGCTTCAGTCCAAAACCAACAAGCAAGGAAGGAGTGCGCAAACCGTCGACCCCAATCCCGAAAAAGAGGGCGCGGGCAAGCAGCTGACCCTTTCGTTCGCCAAGGCGATCGTCGAGTCGATAACGGCCGAGCAGCAAGAGGTATACGAAAACTACAAGGGCATGATCGATGACGGCCTCGCCCGCGAGCTTGCGCGCATCAATCTCCCGGTTTCGCTCTACACGGAATGGTATTGGAGCATCGACCTCCACAACCTCTTTCACTTCATCCAGCTCCGCGCCGACGCCCACGCGCAATACGAAATCCGAGTTTACGCCGAAGCGCTGGCAACTTGCGCCCAGGCCGTTGCGCCTCTCGCATACGAGGCATTCGAGGAGCATCGGCTCCACGCGGTGAAGTTCAGCCGCACCGAGCGGTGCGCATTGGCCGCGATGCTCAAAGGAAAGGAGCCCGAAATGGATGAAAAGGCCCTGAAAGCGTTCCTAGCGAAAACGAAAGCCCTATGAGTCGGGCTGGTGGAGGTAGACGGGCTCGAACCGACGGCCTCTTCAATGCCATTGAAGCGCTCTCCCAACTGAGCTATACCCCCACGGGCTGTGAAATTGTACCCGGCGAGCTTCTCGAGCGTCCCTTAACATAGGGCTGTCAAAATGATGGCGATGGGTAGCCGATTGCTTGTCACACTTTTGCTCGTGGCCACGCTTTTGGCCGGCTGCACGAAACCGCGGCCCGACTCCAATGGCGCGGCGTCAGCGTCGCTCACAATCAAAGGCTCCGATACCTTGGTGCAACTAGCTCAAGCGTGGGCGCAGGGCTTTATGAAGACCCATCCCGAGATATCCGTCACGGTTACGGGCGGTGGATCTAACACCGGAATCGCCGCTCTTTTGAACAAAGGCACCGACATCGCGAACGCTTCTCGGCCCATGAAGCCGGAAGAATTCGACAAAGCAAAGGCGAACGGCATCGATGTAAAGGAAGTTGTCGTCGCGCGGGATGCCTTGTCCATCGTCGTAAATCCGAAAAACCCCGTGGCCGAGCTGACGATGCAGCAGCTAGCTGACATTTATTCCGGCAAGATTACAAATTGGCGCGAAGTCGGCGGCCCGGACACGAACATTGTCGCTAGCGGGAGAGATTCATCGTCTGGAACGTACGTATTTTTTCAAGAGCACGTTTTGCATAAAGGCCCGTACGGCAGGGGCGTCCTTTCTCAAATTTCTAACTCGCAGATCGCTTCCAGCGTGGCGGAGGATGTCGGTGGCGTGGGATACATCGGACTCGGCTATATCGACGAAAGTCTGAAGGACTTGAAGATAAAAGCAAACGACAGCGCTCCCGGCGTTGCTGGAAATCTCGAAAATGTGAAGAACGGCACTTACCCCCTAGCTCGACCCCTATTTGAGTACTTCGTCGGCGAACCGAAGGGCGCCGCCGAAGTCTGGAAAGATTGGATTTTGGGTCCTGAGGGCCAGAAATTGGTCGAAAATCTCGGATTTATCACAGCGAAGTAATGCCGAAAATAGCCGCCAGAGCCCAGGAAGCCGTTGTCGAAAAGGCGCTTCTTCTCGCCGGAGTCTTATCAATTCTCCTCGTCGCGCTTATCTTTGCCTTTGTCGCAAAAGAAGCATTCCCATTATTCAAAAATTATTCTTTGGCCAGCTTTCTTCTCGGGACCGAATGGCAGCCGGCCTTGCCTCCCCCCACCGGACCGCAATTCGGGCTAATTCCCAATCTTTGGGGATCGTTCCTTGTAACGGCCGGCGCGATATTGATTGCCGTGCCCTTTGGCCTCGGAACGGCGATTTTTATCGCAGACATTGCGCCGCGGCGACTCAGGGAATGGCTAAAAGCGCTCGTCGAATTGCTTACCGTCGTGCCGTCCGTCGCCCTCGGCTTCGTGGGCCTTGTAGTGGTCTCCCCGCTCGTTAAGGCCTGGCTGCATTTGGACACTGGCAAAAGCGCGGTCGCGGCTTCGATAATCCTCGCCTTTATCGCCCTGCCCACCATCGTCACCATCGCAGAAGACGCCATAAAAGCAATCCCGCAGTCCTACCAATTGGCATCCCTCTCGCTGGGCGCGACGGAGTGGCAAGGCCTTTCGAGAGTCATCGTCCCGGCGGCCTTCCCAGGAATTTTCGCGGCCATTATGTTGGGCGTCGGACGAGCCATCGGCGAAACGATGGTCGTCATTATGGTGACTGGAAACGCCGGCCTGTTGCCCACGCACGGCCTGTGGTATGCGTTCACGCATTCCGTTCGAACTCTTACCGGCACCATCGGCTCCGAAGCCCTCGAAGTCGCCCACGGCGAGCCCCACTACAACGCCCTGTTCATGCTCGGCGTCGTACTCTTTCTGATAACTTTCGCGCTCAACTATTTTTCGGGCAGGATGCTGTCTAGAAGCATGCGACAGGTGCGCCCATGAAAGCCGAACAGTGGAGCCTTGGAGCGACGGCAAGGAAAAACCGCCGCGTGCAATCCCTCGCATATATGGCTCTGGGAATCGTTGCCGCGGCCGTCATCCTGCCCATCTTCGCCCTTTTCGGCTTCATCGTTTACAACGGCATCGGCAAAATAAACTGGGCGTTTTTGACGGAAGCACCCGACGCCTTGGGCGGAGGCGGTATTTTCCCAGCCTTGGTCGGAACGATCTATCTGGTGCTCGGGACGATCCTAATTGCGCTGCCCCTCGGAATTTGCGCCGCCATTTATTTGTCGGAGTATGCCGGAAGTGGAAAATTGGTGCGCGCGATTCGCCTATCCATCGTAAACCTCGCCGGAGTCCCTTCAATAGTGCAAGGTTTATTCGGCCTCGGATTTTTTGTTTTATTTATCGGAGGTGGAATCGACAAGCTCATTTACCATTCCAAATCCCCCGTTTGGGGGCAGCCATGCCTCTTCTGGGGAAGCTGCACTCTCGCGGTCGTAATATTGCCGATAATCATCACAACCACCGAAGAGGCCCTGAAATCGGTGCCGGGCACTTTTCGCGAAGCATCATTAGGCATGGGCGCGACGAAATGGCAAACGATCCGGCGGGTCATCCTTCCCTCTGCACTGCCCGGAATTCTGACCGGTTCGATCTTGGGAGTAGGCCGCGCAGCCGGCGAAACCGCGCCCGTGATGTTAACCTGCGCCGCCTCATTCAAACCCGGCCTACCCCAAGGCATGAACGATCAGGCGATGCTTTTGCCCTACCATTTGTACTTCGTTGTCACGCAAATACCCAATCCGAAACTCGATCTCGAGGCCGGCATCGCCCTGGTGCTGATCGCCTTCGTCTTCGTGGTCAGCCTTGCCGGAATTATCATCCGCGGCCGCATGCGGCGGATGCGCAAATGGTAATATGCGGGTGGACTTTGCCTTGGATAATGACGTCGCCACGCAAGGATATAAAAAATCAGACCCCCCTGCGGATGGTTATTCGGGCATGTCTATGAGCGAACCCGAAGAACCAGCATCTTCATCGCCGATGCTCGCGACCAAGACCCTCCGTTTTTTTTACGGCGCGACGCGCGCGCTCAACGATATCACAATCGATATTCCGGCAAGCAAAATAACAGCCCTGATCGGACCGTCCGGATGTGGCAAGAGCACTTTTCTTCGCGTCTTCAACCGCATGAATGAAGAGATCGCCGAGACGCGAACGGAGGGCTCCGTTCTCGTCGACGGCATCGACATCCACGCATCGTCCGTCGACGTTTTTACTTTGCGCAAAAAAGTTGGGATGGTCTTTCAGAAGGCAAACCCTTTTCCGAAATCAATTTTCGAAAACGTCGTTTACGGCGCACGCGTTCACGGCGAAAAATCTCGATCTCGACTGGATGAAATCGCCGAAACGAGCCTGAAGCAGGCAGCCATTTGGGACGAAGTCAAGGACAAATTGCACAAGTCCGCCTTCGAACTCTCAGGTGGCCAGCAGCAGCGCCTCTGCATAGCGCGAGTTTTGGCCGTCCAACCCGAAGTCTTGCTCATGGACGAACCCACGTCAGCCCTTGACCCCAACGCAACATTCCGCATCGAGAACCTGATGTCGGAACTGCGCAAGGATTACACGGTCGTCGTCGTCACCCATAATATGCAGCAGGCGGCGCGCGTTTCCGATTTCACCGCTTTCTTCCTGGGCGGCGAGCTGATCGAATACGACGATACCGAGAAAATATTTACGCAGCCAAGCGATGTGAGGACGGAGGACTACATCAGCGGAAGGTTCGGATGAGAGGCCGCCCGGCCCGCCAAAGGTTCCGGAACCCCACCGGCCCGCTCCAGCGTCAGAAACATAATAACCGGACAAGATCGCAATCATGCAGTTAACTCGAACACAATTTGAAGACGAACTCGAGGGCCTTAGAAGTCAACTCCTCGAAATGGGGAGCCGTGCCGCGGAAATGGTCCAAAACGCAATGACAGCCCTGGCAAACCGAGACCTGCCCTTGGCCGAACAGGTGATCAAGGACGACGACATCGTGGACGAACTCGATCTTCAGATCGAAAACGAATGCATTCGGCTTATCGCGCTGCAGCAGCCAATCGCCCGGGACCTGCGCCTCGTCGGAACCGCGCTCAAAATAATTACCGACCTCGAGCGTATCGGCGACAATGCCGTCGACATCGCCAAAGTGGCCCGAAAATTAGTAGGCGACACGGATGTGCGGCTCGTCGACTTCGCGCCGATGGCAAACGCCGTTAGCAGCATGATCCGCGATTCTATGGAAGCATTCGTGAAGCATGACCTCGAGCTGGCCAGCCGCGCCGTCGAAACAGACGACAAAGTCGACGACATTTTCCACGATATCCGCGGCCAGCTCCACGAGGCGATGAAAAGGGGTCCCGAGTTGGTCGTGCACGCGTCCTATTTATTATTTGTCGCACATTACTTGGAGCGAATCGCCGACCACACAGTAAATATCGCCGAGCGCGTTCACTACGTCGAAACCGGCATCCAGGTTCAGCTCGCGCCAAGCCACCGCTCGAATTCATAACATGGAAGCCAAACTGTCGTGGAAAGGCGAATATAAATTCCAGGCGGAAATAGGATCAGGCGCCTCGCTCGCCTTCGACAATGCCGACGAAGGCGTCTCGCCGATCGGCCCGTCTCCTATGGAAGCCCTCCTCACTTCCCTCGCTGCCTGCACAGCCATGGACGTTATTTCCATCCTCGAAAAGAAACGCCAAAAAGTACATTCCTACACGGTTGAAATCGAAGGCGATCGCGACCCACCGGGCACATGGCCGCGGCCATTCAAAGAATTTAGGGTAAAACACCGGATATCCGGCGAGAATATCGACGGAGCCGCTGTCGCCCGAGCAATCGAGCTAAGCGAATCGAAATATTGCAGCGTTTCCCAAACGCTTAAGACCACGCCTCCGATTATAAATGAATGGATAATTGAATGAGAGTATTGGAACAAGGTAAACAGCAACGGCTTGTCGAATATTTGGTTGATTTGCAGAAGAGCAACGACCCGATCTTAACCGAAATGGAGGACGTCGCCAAAGAAAAGCAATTTCCCATAATTGGCCCCGAATGCGGCCGGCGTCTAATGACGTTCGCGCTCGCGGTCGGCGCATCCAAGGTGTTCGAGATGGGTTCGGGCTACGGATATTCTACGCTTTGGTTTGCCCGCGCCGTCGGTCCGGGCGGCGAAGTTGTGCATACGGACGGCGATCCGGCGAATACCGAAAGCGCAAAGCAGTACCTTCAACGGGCAGAAATAATAGACCGAGTCCGATTCCTTACAGGCGATGCCGTCGCGTTGCTCGAAGATGACGCAGGGCTTTATGACGTAATCCTGATCGACATCGACAAGCAAGATTATCCGAAGGCCCTTGCCGCAGCGGTGCCCAAATTGCGCGTCGGCGGTTTTATTCTCGCGCACAACGTAATTTGGCACGGCGCCGTCGCCGACCCTTCCGACACCGAAAAAAGCACCGAAGGAATCCGCGAATATAACAGGCGAGCATATTCTCATCCAGAGCTCGTTTCTTTCACAGATCCCACGGACGACGGCCTAGGGATCAGCCTGAAGGTCGATCCCGCCGTTCGCTCAACCCTCCCAATTTAGATTCCTGCCGCAGCATCCGCACAAATCGCTGCTGGGTCAAATACGAGAGGTGGGCGATCAAAGGATTCGTTTTCGTATCGTATTCCAAGTCCTCCACCGCGTCAAAAATGTCTCGGCATGCAAACGCCAGAATATCCTCGGGATCGCGGATATTAATCCATCTTCCGGCACATCTTGGCCCTCTTGCGCGTGGGCACTTTGTATCCGGAATGTTAGAATCGCTTCCTGACAACAATTTAAGGTTCTCGAAATACGAGATTTGTGATCCAACCGAAACAAAGATGTCGGCAGCCGTCCTTCGTTCAGACAGAAACTCAAACAAAATCACTCCGCCGAGGCTGTGCCCAAGCAAGATCAAAGGCTCGTCGTGGGCGCCTGCTTCGATTGCTCCCCCGATTCGGTCGAATATTTCATCTCGATGCGTTCCTCGACAATAGGAAAGCGCGTCACCGAAAAATAACCCGACATGCTCTTCCAAAGTAGGTCTGAGCCAAGTCACGAGCTGCCCGAACCCCGAATGGAATTCCGCAAAAGATACACGGCCATAGCCGATGCGCTTCGCCAGGCAGTCGACGAATTCGGCATCTCCCATTTTCTTTCTCATCCAAGTCCCAGCGGGATTTTTTGAAGCATACGACTGCGCCGCGATAACAAATTCTGCCGCATCGGTCGGATCGAGAATTGTGTGGCCCTGAACAAGAGCGTGAGAGAGAAGCGCAACCGCGCCCTCGAGCGTAGGCGATTGCGCAAACTTGGCCGGTTCCTCCGAGCTGACACGCCGTCTGGGCCACGAGAACTTTGCTCCGAGATCGCCCCAGTAAACGAATGTTGGTGTAGGATCCGCTAAAACGTCGCGAAACTGCTCGTAAAACAACCTTTCCGTAACTTGACGCGAGTGCTGATATCCGGGAGACTCCCGCCGAACTCCCACTCCGTGAACGATTACAATCGGCATATCTTGCTGCCAAGATATTGACCAAGAGTAAACCTATGAACCTTCGAGCGTGGCGCCCCTTTCGTTCATATGCTAGAAAAGCCCAAGTTCGAGTTTCGCCTCGTCAGACATCCTATCCATGTCCCAAGGCGGCTCCCAAACAAGGTCGACCCGCACTGATTTTACGCCCTCGACAGCCCTGACGCGGTCTTCCACATCTCCTGGGAGCGTACCGGCGACCGGACATCCCGGCGCGGTCAAAGTCATCTTGATTTTCACGTCGCCAGGCGGCACAATATCAATCTCATAAATAAGACCAAGCTCGTAGATGTTGACAGGAATTTCCGGATCAAAAACCTCCCGAATGGCTTCGATAACTTCTCCCTGAAGGGGCATCATTTCAATGGGCGTATTGCTTTCCATTTACTCCGTGGTCACCTCATCGTCCGAATTTTCCAAAGCCGCTTTCATCGTATGCCACGCGAGCGTCGCGCATTTTACGCGAATCGGAAACTCGCGAACGCCGGCGAACACGGCAAGCTTGCCATAATCGTCCGCATCCGCGGATTCAGTGAGGAGCGTATGAAACCGCTCAAAAAGCGTTAGAGCATCGGTGACGGTCTTTCCTTTGATTGCCTCCGTCATCATCGATGCGGAAGCTGTGGAAATCGCGCAGCCCGCTCCGAAGAATGCGGCATTCACGATAACCCCGCCATTTACCTGAAGAGAAATTTCTACTCTATCTCCGCAAAGGGTATTGTTGCCGACCGCACGATTCGTAGAAAGCGCGCATTCGCCGAAGTTCCGTGGGTTTCTCGCGTGATCGAGAATAACCTCCTGATAGAGATCGCGCAGCTCGTTCATCCAAATATCTCCGCGACTTTTCTTAGGCCGACCGCGAGCGCTTCGGTATCTTCGAAATCGTTGTATATCCCGAAGGACGCCCTTGCAGTGGCCGGCTCCTTCAAAATGCCCATTAGCGGCTGGGCGCAATGATGCCCTGCCCGGATCGCAATTCCCTCACGGTCGAGAATCGTCGCAATATCATGCGGGTGGGCGCAATCCAGCGCGAACGATATCACTCCCGCCTTTTCTTTGGACGTCCCAAAAATCCGTAGCCCCGGCAGGCCGGAAAGCAGTTCAGTGGCGTGCTCCAAAAGCTGCGCATCCCAAGCTTTGACCGTATCCATCCCTATGGAATTGAGATAATCTATTGCCGCGGCGAGGCCGATCGCGCCGGCAATATTAGGCGTGCCAGCTTCAAATTTATGCGCACCCGTCTTGAAAGACGAACTGTCAAACGAAACGCTCGTAATCATGTCGCCTCCGGCTTGGTACGGAGGCATTTTATCCAGTAGATTCGCCTTCCCATAAAGCACGCCGATTCCCGTGGGGCCATAGAGCTTGTGCCCCGAAAACGCGTAAAAATCGCAGTCCAGATCAGAAACATCGACGCTCATGTGCGGCACGGCCTGCGCTCCGTCTAGCATGACGGCCGCTCCGGCTTCGTGTGCGAGACGCACAATTTCCGCAACGGGATTGATCGTGCCCAGAACGTTCGAGACGTGAGTTATCGAAACGATTTTCGTGCGCTCTCCGACCATCTCGCGCAACCGATCCAAGCACAGATCGCCGCGCTCGTCGATCGGGACGAATTTCAAAATCGCGCCCCGCTCCTGTGCCACAAGCTGCCAGGGCACCAAATTCGCGTGGTGCTCCATTTGGGAAAGCACAATTTCGTCCCCTTCGCGAAGGTTTGCGCGGCCAAAAGTCTGGGCAACAAGGTTTATCGACTCGGTCGTCCCGCGCGTGAAAACAATTTCTTCCACCGACGGAGCGTTTATAAAACAGCTCACGGTAGACCGCGCCGTTTCATATGCATCTGTGGCCTTCGCCGCCAAAAAATGGCTGGCGCGGTTCACATTCGCGTTCGCCTCCGAATAATAACGCCCGACGGCGTCGATCACAGCATGCGGCTTCTGCGCGGTTGCCGCCGAGTCCAAATAAATAAGTCGCTTTCCATACGGGCGCTCCGACAAAATCGGAAAGTCTGCGCGCACCTTTGAAATGTCGATGAGCGGCTCCGTCTTCGTGCTCATTTTATCCCGTCGCGAATCGTTCGAAAAGCAGAGCCTCGAGCCGCTCGCGAACCTCCGGCAGCCGGATTCTTTCGATCACATCGCTCGCAAAAGCATATATCAGCAAATTCCGCGCTTCGGTCAGAGGAATGCCGCGCGACCGAAGATAGAACAGCGCATCGTCATCAATCCGCCCAATGGTCGCCCCATGTGTGCACCGCACATCGTCCGCGAAAATCTCCAACTGTGGTTTGGTATTGACAACGGCATCGTCCGACAAGAGAAGATTTTTATTCGACTGCTTCGAGTCGGTCTTTTGCGCAGCTTGTCGAACGATGATCTTACCATTGAAGACAGCGCTTGATTTATCGGTCAATACACCTTTGTACAGCTCGTGACTCGGACAATGCGGCGCCGTATGCTCAAGCCTGGTGTGGTTGTCGATATGCTGCTGCCCCCGGGAAACATACAACCCATTCATCGTGCTTTCTGATCCTTGACCATCCAATCGAGCGTTGGTGTCGTTTCGGACCAGCTTGCCGCCCATCGTTACCGTCGTCGATTTCGAAACGCTCGCTCTTTCTTGAATGGTTTGCGTATTCGTAATATGAAACGCATCCTCGCTGCCTAGTTGCAGTTTCACGTGCTCCAAAACCGAGTCGGCGCCAAGACACATTTCAGTTACGGCATTACAAAAAGAAGGCTCATGATCGACCCCGACAAAACTTTCGACAACCTTGGCTTCTGCGCGTTCGCCCAGAACGATCAAAGCCCGGGGAAAGCTCATCGCTCCGCCGGAGATGACATTACAGATATAGATGGGTTCGTCGATCACCGCATCGCTGGGCACGATAACGGCTGCGCCGTCGCGAAAAAGCGCCGTGTTCAGTGCAGCAAAAGGCGTCTCCTTGAAATCGACGATTCGTCCTAAATGCCGTTCGACTATTTCCAAACACTCGCCGAACGCTCCAACTGCGGCGCCATATACCAAATTGCCCGTGCGCGACAGCGCCTCATCAAAAACCCCATCGACAAAAACAAGCAGGGGACCGCCGTTTCCGGTGGCGATATCGGGCAGCGTAAAGCCGCGCGTCCGCCCGCGCATAGAGAATTCCGTCGCCTCGAGCTGCCTAAGGCTCGTGAATCGCCAATCCTCATCCTTGGTCGTCGGTAGCCCTGTTTCCGTAAACCAAGCCATGGCCCGCGCGCGCAGGTCTTCAAACCCGGCCTGGCGTTCCGCACACTCAAGTCCGCGCAAAAAAGGCGTTTTTTCTTGCAATTCAAGCGTCAAACGGCAGCCCCTTCAAACTCCGCATAGCCGCTCTCTTCCAGCTTGAGCGCCAAGTCCTTGCCGCCAGAGCGCACGATGCGACCGTCGACCAAAACGTGGACAAAATCAGGCACGATGTAATTGAGCAGCCGTTGATAGTGGGTGACAACGATCATGGACCTTTTCGGATCGCGCATCGAATTCACACCCCGGGCAACGATCTTCAAGGCATCGATGTCCAGGCCAGAATCCGTCTCATCCAAAATACAAAGAGAAGGCTCGAGGACGGCCATTTGAAAGATTTCATTTCTCTTTTTCTCGCCCCCGGAGAACCCTTCGTTCACGGCGCGATTGAGAAACGATTCGTCCATTTCCACGATCTCACGCCGTTCCTTAACGAGCTTCAAAAATTCGAAAGCGTCCATCGGCGGCTCGCCACGATATTTTCGTACCGCATTGAGCGCCGCTTTCAGGAAATAGGAATTGCTAACTCCAGGAATTTGCACCGGATACTGAAAAGCCATAAAAAGACCCTCGGCGGCGCGCTCCTCGGGGTCCATATCCAACAGGTCCTTCCCGTTGAAAGAAACCAACCCCTCGGTGACTTCATAGTCGTCCCTGCCCGCGAGGACCTGCGCCAGAGTGCTCTTCCCCGACCCATTCGGACCCATAATGGCGTGAACTTCGCCGTCGCCAACGCTAAGGTCGATCCCGCGAAGGATTTCACGCCCTTCTATGTTCGCATGTAAATTCTTGATTTCAAGCATATTTATATTCCCTATCCTACGCTTCCTTCGAGCGAAACACTGAGCAATTTTTGCGCCTCGACGGCAAATTCCATCGGGAGCTCTCGAAACACTTCTTTGCAAAAACCGCTGACAATCATGTTCACCGCGTCCTCCGTCGGGATTCCGCGCTGATTGCAGTAGAAAATCTGATCCTCTCCAATCTTCGACGTCGACGCCTCATGCTCCACCGTTGTGGTCGAATTCTTCACTTCCAGATACGGAAAAGTGTGCGCGCCGCATTTGTCCCCGATAAGGAGTGAGTCGCATTGCGAATAATTTCGCGCCCCCGAAGCAGCCCTGTTGACCCGAACGAGTCCTCGATAGGTGTTTTGGCCGTACAACGCCGAAATGCCCTTCGAAACAATCGTGCTCTTCGTGTTCTTCCCCAAATGGATCATCTTCGTGCCCGTATCTGCCTGCTGGTGGTTGCTCGTCAGTGCCACGGAATAAAATTCCCCAATAGAATTATCGCCTTGCAAAATCACACCCGGATATTTCCATGTAATCGCAGAGCCTGTCTCCACCTGCGTCCACGTGATCTTCGAATTCTTGCCTCGGCAGGCGCCGCGCTTTGTCACGAAATTGTATATCCCGCCCTTGCCGTCCTTGTCGCCTGGGTACCAATTTTGCACCGTCGAATATTTTATCGTCGCATTGTCCAGTGCGACCAGTTCCACAACGGCGGCGTGCAATTGGTTTTCGTCCCGCATCGGCGCAGTGCAGCCTTCTAGATAGGAAACATACGCGCCTTCTTCCGCAATAATCAAAGTCCGCTCAAACTGCCCACTCTTCGCGGCATTTATGCGAAAATAAGTCGAAAGCTCCATCGGACACCGAACGCCCTTCGGAATGTAAACAAATGATCCGTCGCTAAAAACTGCCGCATTGAGTGTCGCAAAGAAATTATCGCTATAGGGAACCACCGACCCCAAATATTCCCGCACCAATTCCGGATGGTTCTGAACCGCTTCCGAAAACGAACAGAAAATAATGCCGACTTTTGCAAGCTCTTCTTTAAAAGTCGTCGCCACCGAAACACTGTCGAAAACAGCATCCACGGCGACGCCCGCTAAAATCGCCCGCTCCTGCAGCGGAATCCCCAATTTTTCATAGGTCTTCAGAAGCTCAGGATCCACCTCGTCCAAGCTCTTGGGCGCGGGCGCTTTCGGGGCCGCGTAATAGTGGATGTCCTGATAATCGATAGGGTCGTACTTAACGTTCTGCCAAGTAGGCTCCGACATCGTGAGCCAAAGCCGATATGCCTTGAGCCGCCACTCCAGCATCCATTCCGGCTCGCGCTTCTTGTCCGAAATGAACCGGATCACGTCCTCGTTCAACCCCTTCGGCGCGGTCTCCTGGTCGATGTCCGTCACGAACCCCCATTTGTAGTCTTGGTTCGCAAACGATTCTAGCTGCTCGACCTCGGTTTCCGTACTCATAAAACTTCCTTAGCTATTCTAACAAAATTTGGACCGAAAAGTCAAGATCTGGGCACTGGGCATTTCGGACTATCGCGAAGCGACGCCACGGATCGCGAAGGTACAGTCGCGCCATGAAACAGGCAACTTTGCGCGCCTCGATCTTAGCTGGGATCGCCCTGATGGCAGTTTTTGCCCAGGCCGCCCCGCTTCGAGTCGAGTTCTTCGTTAGTGGCATGAGTTGAACTGCCTGCGCGAAGTCCGTGTTGACTTCCGTGCAGGACCTCTCAGGAATCGAGGAACCCAAGGTAGACCTCGATGCCAAGACACTGGCCGCCGGCATCGACCCCGAAAAGCTGTCGCTGCAGGCCATCGTCTCCGCCATCCGCGGAGAGGAAAATACATACGACGCCCGCCTGATAATTGCCCTCGCCGAAAAGCCGTCGGCAGCCGATCTGGACGCCTTTCGCGAGGCGGCCATAGAGCAGGGCGTTCGTGCCGTATCGGAGCCGGATAAAAAATTCCGCCTCCTATTGACTTTTCATATGGACGCGACAACGCGTCTCGACTCACTCTTGTCCGCCGCCAAGGCAAAGGGACTAGTCCTAAGGTCCCAGCCTTAAACAGGCGACTTGTATACTTAATTAAATATTGCCCTCCCCCGGGCGATGAAAATACCAAGTACGGAGGTGCAGCAGTGCACATTTTTGGAGTTGTGGCCATATTGGCGAGCCTTACGGCGAGCCCCGGCCCAGTTAAAGAAACATGGTCCGTCGATGCTGATTACATCGAGGCCTGCTCATGCAACATGTTCTGCATGTGCTATTTCAATTCGCATCCCGAAGGTGAAATGTTCTGCGAATTTAATAACGCGATCAAAATCACCAAGGGCCACGTCGGCAACGTCGTGGTCGACGGGGCGAAAGTCTGGCTTTCCGGAGACCTCGGTGGAGATTTCACCGAAGGCATGAAGGGAGCCGTAATCACTTATGACACGGGAACCTCACAGGAAAAGAAGGACGCGTTGAAGTTCCTCATTTCCAAGATCTACCCCGTCAAATTTGAGAGCTTCAAAGAAGACATGGCGCCGATAACCTGGGAGAAAACCAGCGCCGGCGGCCACGCCAAACTCGGCGACAAAGCTGAAGTCACTCTTACGCCGATCAAGGACGCTTCCGGCAAGCAGGTCGTAATCCAAAACCTCAAATACTGGGGCGCAGATAAGAACGACGGGTTCATGCTGGCTTACGGCACCCATTTCTACAAGGGCAACGGATACGACTATTCGCATCAGAAGAAGAATGGGTTCTTCATAACCATCCACTCCAAAGGCGATATGTAAGGTCCTCCTTATATTTCTGTTGATTTTAGCCGCATCGACTTCGGTGCGGCTTTTTTACGGGTCGTCGATTCGTCTCGGCCAATCTTCTTTCAAAAGCCGCGAAAGCGCGCGGTCCGCAAGTACGCGATCTTCGTTTTGACAGCGCGCGCAATAATTCGTCTCATTAGAGGCGTAAACGATTCTTTGGATCGGCATTCCGCAAACCTGGCACGCCTGCCGATATTTCCCATGCACTAAAAAATCTGGCCGGAACGCCGTCACATCTCCCGTGCCGGGGAACTTGCACGCAAACTCCACCTTTAGCTTGTCGATCCAAAGCCGCAGCGTTTCTGCGGTCGCGAGCCGCAGCCTCTCCATCTCCTCCGGCGATAGCGACTGCGACAGCCGAAGCGGTGAAAGACGCGCCGCAAAGAGTATCTCGTCCGAATACGCGTTCCCGATCCCGTCGAACAGCCGTGGCTCCGTCAGCGCACGCTTTAGCGTGTGGTTTTCTGATCGCAAAGCCTTCTCGAACTCCGCAGCCGATGCCGACAAAGGATCGATTCCACCTCTATCGTGCTCCCCGAACTCGGCCTTCCCTCGCACAACGTGGAGCGACGCCCTTCGCTCCGTGCCGGCCTCCGTAAGCACCAGCGCACCGTCCCCAAAATCGATCGCCGCCTGATGAATCTTGCTCGGTCTCGGTGGAAGCGCAGCTTGCCAATGCAGCCGGCCGGCGATCATCAAATGCAAAATAAGATGAAGGTCGTCGGAAAATGAAAGCACGAGCCGCTTCCCGATGCGCCCAATCCTTTCCAAACGCTTCTCAACGATCTCTGAAACCGGCGGCTCTACCGAACGCACGAGAAATGGCCGATAAATTACAACTTTGCGAACGCTGAGCCCTTTCGCATACCGTTCCAGAGCGTCCACATATAAAAGAATATCGGGAAGCTCCGGCATTTCACCTCTTAGGAAAAACGGCCTTGTCCAAAGTCTCGATGGTATCAGCAGCGGCTTCCACGGAATGGAAGAA
>DASSBY010000028.1:0-3658 GCA_035698285.1 Fimbriimonadales bacterium
CGTGCGCGTGCCGTCGAGGCGGGGTTGGCCGTGGGGACTGCTGCCGAGATCGCCGAATGGGCTGAAGTTGTCGCCCTTTGCACGCCCGATGAAACAACCGCGGGCATTTATCGCGAGGAAATCGCGGCGAGTTTGAAGCCCGGGAATACGCTGCTGTTCGCGCACGGCTTCAATATCCATTACGGCTTCATCGAGCCGGCCCCGGAGGTCGATGTCGTCCTCGTTGCGCCGAAGGGGCCAGGCCGGGCACTACGCTCCGAATTCCTTGCGGGCGGGGGGCTGGCGGCTTACATGGCCGTGCACCAGGATGCGTGGGGCGCGGCGCAAGCTACCGCCCTTGCTTACGCTTGGGGGATTGGCTGTGCCCGGGTGGGGGTTATTCCTACGACTTTTCGCGAAGAGACCGAGACCGATCTCTTCGGTGAGCAGGCTGTGCTCTGTGGGGGAATTCCAGCGCTCATCAAGGCGGGCTTCGAAACGCTTTTGGACGCGGGATACAGTCCGGTCGGCGCGTATTACGAGTGCGTTCTCGAAGCGAAGCTTATCGTCGACCTCCTCTACGAGGGGGGATTGAAGCACATGCGCGAATCCATATCGGATACCGCGGAATGGGGCGGTTTTCTGGCCGAGGGCCGGATCGATACCGAGGGGCTGCGGGCGGCCATGAAGCAGATTTTAGAAGAGGTTCGGACGGGAAACTTCGCTCGGGAGTGGGTCGAGGAGGCGAAGCTCGGCAAACCCCGGCTCGCTGCCTTCCGCGCCGAAGAGGAAGCTCATCCTGCGGAAGCCGTGGGCAAAGAGCTTCGGGACTCGCTGGGATGGCCAGCGTCTTGACGTCGGAGGAAGCTCGCGCAGTCGCTCACGCTACGCGCGTGGGCGCACGGTCGTTGGGATTGGACGCGCGGAGACGGGATGGAGCCGGCGGAGAAGGCGCAGCTTGCCGAGGATTGCCCGGCAAGCCACGCATTCGACAAGGTGATGCTTCGCCTCGACAGGTCCTTGCCCATCGAGGAGAAGGGGCATCAAATCTTGAACTTCTTTACAATTCACACGCTGGCTTCCGCGAGGCCCTGCTCTATCAAGGGGCTAAGCTCGCTTTTCAATAAAGCCCGCGCTCTAAAAAGCCAGCTCTTGATCGTGCCTTCCGGCGCGCCGACCATATCGGCGATCTCTTCGACGTCGAGCTGTTGATAGTGCCTCAATAGGACTATACGCCGGTATCTCTCAGGCAAGTTCGATATCGCCTTGCGGATTTTCTTTTCGAGGTCGCTTTTTTCGAGATTGCGCTCGGGAGTCTCCGGCGATTCGAGCATGTAGGCATGCTTTTCGAGGTCTTCGTCCGAGCGATGGCGGCTGCGCGCCATGTCGATGCATACGTTGCCGCAAATTCGATAAAGCCACGGCCGGAGCGGTCGGGTCACATCGAACTCCTTCAGGGACCGGTAGGCTTTCACGAACGCCGTCTGGGTTGCGTCGGCTGCGTCGTCGTGATTGCGCATGATGCGGTAAGCGTGGGCGTAAACGCCTTGGTAATGCCGATCCACCAACTCGTCGAAGGATCGCCGGCACCCTTTGGCCGCCTTCTCGACTAAATCTCGTTCCGAATGGATCAACTCTGTGTTCATCTGATTTGTTTTGTTCTCCAGTGCCGCTTTGTGGGCGACATTGAATATTCTAGATGGCTTCGGCCTAAGTTTGCAAGTTTTCTTATAATATGGGTCGAAATACCTAAGAAATCTTAATTGAACAGCTTAGAATCTTGTCTGGACTCCAGAGCAGGAGGCACGCGGGCTGCGGGTGGGTGGCGCGTTGCGGTTACAATCCGCATACGATGGTCGGACTGCTCGGGGCCTTTTTGATGCTTCCCCAGGGGAATTTAGCGGCGGACATTGCGCGCTGCCTCGATGACTCGGCGCTAAGGCGCGCGGCGGTCGGAGTCTGCATCAAGGAGCTCGGGGGACCGATTCTTTATGAAACTAACTCCGAGAAGCGGCTGATGCCGGCGAGCACGCTGAAGATCTTGACGGCGTCGTTCGCTCTCGATGCGATGTCTACGGACTTCCGTCCGACGACGAGAATATGGAGGGAGGGCCAGACGATTTACCTTGTCGGCGGCGCGGATGCATGTCTTTCGGTTGCCGAACTTGTGGGCCTGCGCGAGAAGCTGCACGTTATGCCCGGCGACAGGCTGGTTTTCGACGACCAGGCGCTTGGGGCCGACCGGGTCAACGGTTCTTGGGAATACGGCGACATGATGGTTGGGGACGGACCGCCGGTCGGAGCCCTCACAGTCAATTTTGGAGAGGCGGAGGTGCGGTGCGCCGGCGGCAAGGTGTACCTGTCGCCAAGAAACTTTGGCATCGCCGTGAAATACAAGGGCGCCGACGGAGAGCTGGCATTGCGTCGCGATTACGGGTCGTGGACGCTGAACGTCTCGGGCAAGATCCCCGAGGGATCGCGGCATTTGGGAAGCGTCAGCCTGCCGGACCCGGGGCTCTGCGCCGCGCGGGTGGTCTGCTCCGATGCTCGCAGAGGGCCGATCCCAGCAGTGCCGGGAAACGCGGTGCAGTTTGCTCCAAGGACCCTGGCGGATTTGCTCCAAGAGATGCTCGAGAACTCAAACAACCACGTTGCGGAGACGGTTCTGCGGCTAGCCGGAGCGAAGACGGGAAAGTCGGGCTCATGGGCGGATTCGATCGCGCTCGAAGAAACGTTCCTACGGAAAGTGGGGGTCGATGCCGATGCGTACCGGATTGCGGACGGCTGCGGTTTGGCTCGCTTCGACGAACTAACGCCGAAGCTGCTTGTCGACGTTTTTGAATGGGAATTGGCTCAAGACCAGGGCGCGGTATTCGAAGGGTGTCTGCCTAAGGGCGGCGAAGGCACTTTGGCGGATCGGTTCGAAGACCTTCCGGTCAGAGCGAAAACGGGGACGTTGACCGGGGTTTCTTGCCTCGCCGGCGTGGCTCGTCCGGAAGGAAGGGAGCCGGTCGTTTTCGCGATTATGTTCTGCCACTATCCGGGCAAGGCCGCCTCGGTGCGAGCCGTTCAGAATGAAATCGTGGCGCGAATCTGCGAGCCGCGCGGATTGGGTAAAAGGGCCGCATGATATCCGTTGGCGACCAATTTCCGGCTTTTAGCCTCCAGAACCAAGACGGCGAGACGATGACAAACGCCGATTTCGCCGGAGCGCCGGCGCTTTTTTATTTTTATCCCAAAGACGACACGAGCGGCTGCACGACCGAGGCTTGCGGCTTTCGAGACGCTTTTCCGCGATTCGAAGGCGTTCGCGTGGCGGGAATCAGCCCCGATTCCGCTAAGTCCCACCGAAAATTCGCGGACAAGTATTCGCTACCTTTCACGCTGCTTGCGGACGAGGGGCATAAGCTGGCCGAGGCTTGCGGCGTTTGGGTCGAGAAGGAGATGTACGGCAAGAAGTACATGGGCGTTCAGCGCGCGTCGTTCCTCGTGGATGCCGGCGGCAAGGTGACGAAAGTCTGGCCGAAAGTGACGCCGGCGGGCCATGCCGACGAAGTTCTCGCCGCAGTGGCTGCTTCGGCTCGGAAGTAATTCGGGGGCGCCTCAACCCGGGTTCGGGTTGAGGCATGTTCAGGATTAGTGCTTCACGTTTTTGGTGGTCTTCGCAGGAGCTTTGACC
>DASSBY010000029.1:0-3981 GCA_035698285.1 Fimbriimonadales bacterium
CCTATTACCGCCCCAGACGATGTGGGTATGAGGATCGACCAACCCAGGCGTAACCAGCCCAGCCGGTTCTCGCCTCACCTCGGGATATTCGCGAATTATCTCCTGCGCCGGCCCAATTTTTTTGATTTTGCCGTCCGCAAATGCAATCCCCGCATCCGCCATTTTCGCGCCATTCCAATGAAGCTCTGCGATCGGCGCAAGTACGAAATCAGCGTTTGTCATCTAACGGGCTCCGCACAAGAATAACCTCGGTCGAGAGCTTTCCTAAGAGGTCCTCAGCTGTCTTCGCGGGCTCCCCCAACTGGTCGTCGACGGCGGGAAGCGCTACGATCGCCGTTCGCTCGTCGATCTTGGTAGCCGCCCTCTCGACAAATGCTGCAAGCGAGCGAGCGCGGTCGATCACGAGTTCCACATTAAGTCCTTTCAGGCCTTCCCGCGCCTTTTGCAGCGTCTCGGAAGCCAACTCCTCCTTTTCCGGCATCGGAGTATCCTTGGGGAGAGCTTGCGGAACAATAATCGGAAAAGTCGCCACGACGCTAAGCTGCCGCATCTCCGCAATAGCGCTCGCCACAGCTGTAGCATAATTATCGGCCGGTCCGCCGCAGAGAGCCAAAATAAGCGTCCCCGTCGAATGCGTTTTTCGTTCGTTCTTGGCCAGCGATTCGGGCAAATCAAGCGATTTTCGCGCCTCCTCGACCGACCCTGCGATCGCCAAGCGCGAACGCACCTCAGGAACATGGGAAAGCGCCGCCCGGACGACCGGCGGCAAATTCGCTACGATAATCCGAGCCTTCTTTTGCTCTACGTGGATCATCATGTCGTAAAACGTCATGGCACCTTCCTCGGTGCACGACGTTAGCCCTCCGCAGTCGACCACGACGCCGTGCGGGTGCCGCTTGAGAATTAGCCCAGCCGCCGTCCTAATCGTTTGCCATTGGTTGGCGATGAGATCGCCAGATAATTTAATAATATCGTCGATGGACTCAACAATCATTCGAGGAAATACCTAACATTTGTGACGACCACGTTCTTTCTTGAGGCGAGAGCCAGCTTGATGGGCGTGGCCGCGTTATTATGAAGGATTGTCTGCCACCAATGCTTGGCCACCGCCTGAGGCACCACCACCGTCAAAATGTGCCCTGGCTCCTCGGAGACCGCCTCGTCGATATATGCCAGCAGCGGATCCACCAGCGACCTATAAGGAGACTCCAAAATCACCAGCGGAATCTGGCCGCCGAATTTGTCCCACTGACGCTTCATCTCGTCCGTCGATTTGGGATCGTCCGTAATATGAATCGCTCGGCAGTCGCTGCTGATCGTGCGCGCGTAAGCGATGGCATGCAAAATACCCTTGTGAATCCTTGGCGGCACCAGCAGAAGTACGGTCCCGGTAACGGGCAGAACATGGTCCTCCGGACCGATGTTGAGCCGCCTCGCGAGATAGTCGTAGTGTTTTCGAACGAAATAGAAAAACATCAGGAGAAACGCTTCCGCAATTACCACGATCCACGCACCCGCGTGGAATTTGGTGACTAAAATAATCACCATTACGATCCCCGTCGTAATCGCGCCGGTAAAGCTCGCCACAATGCCCCATTTGGCAGATTTTTGCCGCACTTGGCGGACGACCATGCCCGCCTGGCTTAGCGTGAAAGACGTAAATACGCCGACCGCGTAAAGCGGAATCAGCTTGTGCGTGTCGCCGTGGAAGGCGAAAATGAGGAGACACGCCGCAACCGCGAGAAGGATGATGCCGTTCTGAAAAACAAGCCGGTCGCCGATATTAGCGAGTTGCCGCGGCAAATAGCCGTCTTTGGCCATAAAGCTCGCCAGCCGCGGGAAGTCGGCAAAAGCCGTATTCGCCGCGAGCACCAAGATCGCCATCGTCGTAAATTGAACCAAATAAAAGAGCGGCCCCTGACCGAAAACGCGCTCCGCAATCTGCGCAACAACCGTCTTGTATCCCTCCGTGCCCACCGCTAGCGGAACGATGCCGAACTGATGGCTAAGCCAGCTGGTCCCGACGAAAAGCGTCGCCAGAATAATCCCTAGCGTGATCAGCGTCAGGCTCGCATTTTTCGGCTCGGGCGCCTTGAAAGCCCCGGCGCCGTCTGCGATCGCTTCGATACCTGTGAGCGCCGTGCACCCCGCCGAAAAGCCACGCAGCAAAATCCACAGACCGAATGCCTCGACGGGCGCGCTTGTCGGCAGATGGCTTGCCGTATGAGGTGTGGCGCCGAGAAAGACGCGGAAAATCCCGCCGATAATAAGGATCGAAATTAGGATAATAAATGTGTAAGTCGGAATCGCAAATACGACGCCGCTCTCTCTCGTGCCGCGCAAATTGATCCATGCAACGAGCAGCGTCGCCACAATTCCCAAATGCACCATATAAGGGGTCAAAACTGGAAACGCGGAAACGATCGCGAGAACGCCGCTGCTGACGCTAACCGCAACGGTCAAAACATAATCGATCAGTAGGGCTCCGCCGGCTACCCTCCCCGCTTTCGACCCGAGATTGTCGCTGCTGACGCGGTATCCGCCCCCACCCATCGGATACGCGTAAATGGTTCGAACGTAGCTAAAAATTACAATGCCGACCAGAGCGGCGATCGCAATCGATATTCCCGTGACCGCCGGCACCGCGACCGTGCCCGCCAGCACAAGCACCAGCAGGATTTCCTCGGTCGCATAGGCCATCGACGAGATCGCGTCGCTGGCAAAGACCGGTAGCCCAAAAAATCGCGATAGCCGCTCGTGGTGCGCGCGGGATGTCGCGATAGGTGCGCCGAATAATATTCGCTTTATTAGGCCGAATGGCGAACGGGGTGGCTCAACTTCCTGACTCAATTGCGGAGAGATTACCTTTGTAAACTTCGACGATCTTGCCCTCGGTATCGACTCTAAGCCAGATTTCCGACTCGGGCAGCCCCAAAAGCCGTCGCGGGTTTTCGGAGCATGCGAGGATCGCCGCTTCAGGCCCAAAATCCTGCCATATGTTCGAAAAAACCTCGGCGAGAGTGACGGCGCTGCCGGCTAGCGTTCCGTCTGGCAGCCTCGCGCAGCCGTCGCGATGGGTCGCCGCATACCCCCACATCTCGGCTTCGGTTCCCTCGGCAGTCCCGCTTAGCTTCGTCCCGTCGCTTATCCCGATGACCTCGAAGTTTCCTCGACATCGAAACAATATCTCGGCAGCCTCTCGGCAAACATGAACGCGATCGTAGATTAGCTCGCAGTTCGATGAATGGCTAAGCCCAAACCCCACACATCCCGGCTCCCGATGCGACAGCGGGCTCATAGCGTTGAAGAAATGCGTAAAATTCCGCGCCCCGGAGTTGAAGGCGGCTCCCACCTCGGAAGCTTTCGCGTTCGAGTGGCCGATGCTGCACAAGACGCCCCTCGCCGAGAGCCGCTGCACAAAGGGGTGCGCCCCCGGCATTTCTGGCGCAAGCGTTACGATCCGAACCAGGCCCATTAGCTGCCCGAGTTCGGCCTCCAGGTCCACGTCGAGCGGATGAACGATATGCTCCGGCGGCTGCGCGCCTGCCTTCTCCGGATTAACGAACGGCCCTTCGAGATGAACCCCGGCGAAGCCCGGAAACCCGCCGGCTAGCCCGGTCAGCGCCGCCTGGATTTGCGAGATCGACGCAGTCACCGTCGTAGGGCAATACCATTCCACACCTCGCTGACGAAGCTCCACGCCTATTTGGGCAGCATCTCCATCCATCACGTCCAGGCCGGCAACGCCATGACAATGGATATCCACCAGTCCCGGCACGAGTGTTTCCGTGGAATCCGGGTTGTGCCACGCGAAGGAACGCTCCGGATAATCGACGTTCAGCCTGCGGATGATCAAAGCCGTATGAAGCCGCCCGCCGACTTTGCCACGAGCCCCTCGACTTCAAGCCTTGTTAGCTCGGCTAAAATGGCGCCCGCCGGCTGATCGAGCTCCTCGCTCAAAGTGTCGGCCAGCCTCGGCTC
>DASSBY010000030.1:0-10315 GCA_035698285.1 Fimbriimonadales bacterium
CGAGGCCCGCCGAATAGCGGGCTACATCGGCGAATATCCGGCGCTCCTCTTCTTGGACAACTTCGAGCAGCTGGTTCCCGAAGGCATCACGTTGGTGCAGTCACTAGCGGAATCATGCCCACGCCTTAAGGTCGTGGTCACATCAAGAGAGCGGCTAGACATCGGGTTTGACCATGAGCTTCCGCTCGCTCCGCTCTCCGCCCCCGATGCTAGCGACCTTGCCGATCGGATCGCCGAGATGCCTAGCGTGCAGCTATTTCTCGATCGCGCAAGTCAGGCGGGAGCTCCGCTCACGCTGACCGAGGGCACGGCCTCCGACATTGCTGCCATTTGCAGGAAGTTGGAGGGCATCCCCCTCGCACTTGTTCTCGCCGGGGCGCGAGCGCGAATGCTCGGTCCCAGGCAGATGCTCGACGCCCTAGAAGACCGGTTCGCGGTGCTCGCCACCAAGCGCCGAGACCTTCCCGAACGGCAGCGAACGCTTGGCGCTTCGATACGGTGGAGCTATCAACTGCTGCCCGACTACAAGCACTTTTTCGCATGCCTCGGGGTCTTCCGTGGCGGTTTTACGATGGAATCCGCGGCAGCGGTCGCGTGTTCCGATGCGGAAGAACCGCTCCGGCATCTGGTGGATTGCTCCCTCGTCATTTTTCGGCCGACGGACAAGCGGCCACGGTTCGGAATGCTTGAAACCATTCGTGAATTTGCCGAGTCCCGTTTGCATGGTGGGACGTTGCGCGAAGTGCGATCGAACCATGCGCGCTTCTTTGCGGAACTCGCTCAAAAAGCAACCGCCGAGGCCCTGACGCCGAAGCAGCAAGAATGGATCGCCACCTTAGCCGAAGAAGAGGCCAACATTCGGGAAGCGCTGCGATGGTCGATCGAGAACGATCCAAACGTCGCGCTCCGCCTGGTCGATGGCCTGTGGTTCTATTGGAACGCGGGAGCCAACTGGCGCGAAGCCCGCGACTGGCTTAGCGCGGCCGTATCTCTCGCAACCGGCGAAACCGATCCTATAGACCTGGCCCGGGCTTACCAGGGCCTCGGCGCAATGGAGCGGCGTCTGGGCAATCTCGAGGCGGCGCGGAACGCGCTGCGAAAGAGCGTCGAAATCTACCAGGCCGCCGGCGAGCGCAGGCTTATCGCCCGGCCTCTCAACAGCCTCGGCGTTCTCGAGCTCGGCGAAGGAAACTTTGACGAAGCAGAAAAATATTTTGCCGAAGCCCTGCAGATCGTCGAGGAAGCGGGAGATGATCGCCTCGTCGCAATGGTGCAGGCAAACCTCGGCGATCTCGACGTTCGTCTCAATCGCTTGGAAGAGGCGAAGTCTCATCTTGAAACCGCCCTCTCACTAAACCGCAAGACCTCGAACCGCGTTTGGGAAGCCTCGAACTTGGCGACCCTCGCCGAAATCGCCGAAGCAAGCAGCGATTGCGAATCCGCGCTGCGGCTCCTCGACGAAAGCCTGACAATCCAAGACGATTTGGACCTCCCTCGGTCAGCGACGACGCTCAAAACTAAGGGTCTCGTCTTGGCCCGAATGCAAAGGTCCGACGAAGCGCTGCAAACTATGCGCGAAGAAGCCAAATGCCTCGATGAATCCGGCGACGCGAAGGGTTTGGCCGCCTGCCTTGCTCGCGCGGCAGATTTGCTGGATTCCCTTGGAGAGGCGGAGCGAGCAAACGCCCTCCGAGCGATCGACGATTCGAATGCCCGAGCTTTCGCGGAACTAATTTTCCCGTCAGACGAAATTTCTCGATAGTGTAACGGCTATTTCACGGTGATTTTACGGTCGTGGTCGAGACTGTCTCCAATGAACCCACGCAAGGAGCGGGGGATCAAGGAGAAAACAATGAATCACTTACTGAAAATCATGAAAACGGCGGCGCTCATTACTGTCGTCGCAAGCTGCGTCCCGGCAATTGCCGATCGTGAGAACACGGCGCCGACCGGCTGGTGGTGGATGCACAACGCATCTGAAGCGGATATCGACGCCAAGGTCGCACAAGGCTTCCGCCTATTCGATATCGAGGTCGAACAGACCGCGCCCTACCGCTTCAGCGGCGTGTTCGTGAAGAACGAAGGCGACTACGCCAAGAACTGGTACTGGAAGTACGGCTACACCGAAGCCCAGCTCGAGCAATTCATGAGCGACCATAACCAGCGGCTACTCGACCTTGAAGTCGTGCGGGTCTCCGGCCAGCCTCGGCTCGCCGCCACCATGATCCGCAATTCCGGCGACGACGCCACCGCATGGTGGTACTACTACGACCGGTCGTTCGACTACATTCAGCAGAAAGTCCACGACAACAACGGCAGGATTATCGACCTCGATACCTACGTTGTGGACGGAACCCGCTACTTCAGCGCCGTCATGGTTCGCAACACAGGCAACCAGTTCCGAAACTGGTGGTGGTATTCGAACCTAACCTGGACGGAAGTTCTCGACAAGCTCAGTCTCCATCACGCACGCCTGGAAGACGTTGAATCGCGCGGCGATGGGCACTATGCGGTCGTCATGCAGGCGCTGAACGGCGAGTACTGGTGGTATGCCCTCGGGCGAAGCGAACAGCAGTTGATCGACTTCTATGGCCAGCGCGGAGCGCGCGTCATCGACCTCGAAACCTACACCGTCGACGGTCAGCCGCGATTCAACGCAGTCATGCTCAACAACTCGACCGAGCTCGAAACGAATATAGGCAAGATGTTCCGCGACAATACCGACGGCATGTACGGCTTCTACCTGAAGCGCGTCGGCGGCGGCGTCATCGCGAACATCTTCGACGAAAAGCCCTTCTATCCGGCAAGCGCGATCAAGGTGCTCGAACACGTGTTCGCAATTCACAAGGTCCAGGACGGCCTTTGGATCCATTCGCCGGTGCCGCTCTGGCCGAACAGCACCAGCGACACTCACGTCGGCGATCCGCCTCCGCCTACCGGTCCTCTGGATGACGTTCTCACCCAGATGATGGTGCCGTCGAGCAACTCCGCCGCGAACAATATCCAGGACTACTTCGGCAATGCGAACGGCATCCTCGGAAGGTTCGCCATGAATCTCTACAGCTGGAACACCATCGGCCTAAGCTCCGACATGAACCTGAGGCATAAGATGGGCACCGGCGGTCCCGACGGCAACGATCCGTTCAATACCGCCACTCTGAAGGATTTCGGCATCCTCTACGAGAAGGTCGCCAACGGGGCACTCCTCGACGAGGATCACCGCGAGACTTTCTACAGCCTCATGCTCTCGCGCCCCTGGGGCACGAACGCGTCGCTCTTCAACGAGATCGACGATATCGTCGACGAAGAATGCGCGAACCTCGGCATTTCAAACCAGCGCCGCGACCTTTTCAAACAAAACATGCAGATGGCGTACAAGGGCGGAAGCCTATCGGTTAGCCTGAAGTATGTGGCGCACGCGGGCTGGCTTCGGCTGCCTCTGAGGGTGGGCGTATCGCGCGCCTTTGCCTATCAGGGATTTGTGTTCGGGACTTTCGTGCACGGATACACGTACTACAGCCCGCCGGAGTCCCCGCTCAAGGAACTCCTGCGCCCGGTCGTCCGCGGTGCACTAACTTCCTGGAGGTAAGTCGCCGATCCGGCTCCGCAGGTTTGCGGAGCCGGTTTTTTCTAAGGGGCCCGGCGCAGCCCCGCACAATCTGCGACGCGCTCGCGGCTTTTAGATGTGGCCAATCGCCCCGCCCAGGCGAGAGGTCGCCGGGCCCTCCCCAACCAAGGTAGTTACGATCGACCCGTCAGGGGATAGAGCGATGACGGGCAGCTCTTCGTAGGTCCGAGTATCCACGCGAATCATGAGGGCCAGCGCACCATCTGGCAAGGTTTGAGGATCGAGAAACCTCCCCGACGACACCATCAGCAGCGTTTCCCATCGTCCTAAGCACCGCTCGAGCGCCTCATTCCGAAATTCGTAAGCGCACTCGCGAAAGGCAGGCCTCTTTAGGCCGCTCGCGCTCGGCGGTAGAGCCATGTCCAACTTGTCCACAACAAATATTGGCCAAGCCGCGGAAACAGAGCCGGCCTTTACAACCAATAGGCCTTCAGCAGCAGGGGTAGCGTCCCAAAGCGCCTCAGCGACCTCCGTGGGTTCGCAGCCGACCTCGACTTTGACCCCCCCTCCGAAACGCCGTCCGCCAAGAGACAGCTCCCACTCGACCTGACCCGACCAGCCATTCTCCGCGTGCATCCCTATCCCAACCGCGCCGGGACCCGTGAAGTAGTGCCAAGGATCCGGAGTTGCAGCACGGTTGCCGCCATCGATCCACGGAAGTCGCCGCCTTGGTATGAGGAAAATGGCAACGGGACCCAAAAAACTCGCCGTTTCTTCGACCGTAAAGCGAGGCGCTCCCAAATCGTCGAAGAAACCGCTGCTCGATATTGGCGTGTCCGAGATGCCGGTGATTACGCTTCCGCAAAAGTCCTTTCGCGAGCGAAGCCATTCGTGAAAGGTGCGGTGGACAAAGAGCTTGAGCGAACGCGAGCTTGCCATGAGCTTGTTATTCGCCTCCGAATCCCTCGCAAATCGCGACTCCGCTACGACTCGCGGCAGGTCGAACTGCCACCGAACGCCTTGGTCGTTCAGCGCTGGGTCTTCGCTCGCCCAATAAGGCCGCTCTGTCGCGATTCGGACAAGGTCCCGATGCGCATCGCAGTCGTTGCACTCTCCCAGCAAGACGGCTTTCGTAGGTCGTGGACCGGGCGCGAGGGCATCCAAGACTTCGGGATAGCGCGCAAGGTCGCAATAGGGATGAAAGTCCGCAAAGTCGCCGAATTCCACCGGATCGCCACCGTACATCTCCGCCCCACCCGAGCTGTCTTTCATAAGCGCTCCTCCCGCGGCCGCCTTCGCCCTCTCAAATAGAGATTGCCGCTCCTGACGGCTTATCTTCGGCCCTAATTCGCATCCGAGCGTCCAAAGCACGATCGCGCCGTGCCGCCGGTACTGCTCGACAATTCTTAGGACTTCTTGGGAGATTTGCGCGATGGCATCAGGACCCGGATTCCAGACTGGAAGCTCCATCCACGCGAGCATTCCTAGCTCGTCGAGAACATCCAAATAATGATGAGGAGGCGCCCAGAGGCAGAACTTGACCAAGTTAAACCCAAGCTCTCTAAGAGCCCTCGCTTCGGCGAGGCAACGCTCGCGCGAAGGGTGCGGGCAGCCGAGTTCCGGATACCAACCCCAATGGAGAATTCCTCGAACGAACGTCGGATTGCCGTCCACGATAAGTTGGCTGCTTTCAAAACGGGCACGCAGTTGCGCGGGCGGCTGCACGATCTCGTCTTGCGTCCAGAGGACCGGCCGAAATATCCCGCCAAAGGTTCCGAAAACATAGGGCAGAAATCCGGAGGCCATCTTGCCGACTGGAACCGACGCACCGCCGTTCTTGACGACCTCGACAGCGATGTGCGCCTCCTCGCCGGGCGTCAGGGAAATCAGGAAGGCGTCCCATATTCCCAGGTGATCCGCGCGCAATTCACCGTTTACAAAGACCTTCGCCCGCGCTGACACCCCTTCAAAAACGAGCCGTCCAGCCCCCGGCGGCGTAAACCGCGTTTCGTAGATCGCCGGCCCTTCCCGCCGAAGATCGGCTTGCGAGCCCCAGACATGCGGCAATTCGACCGGTCGCGCGCCTTGCCCGAGGTCCACTGTCCAGCCGTGAATCTCCACAAACCGGAGAATGCCACATCCACGTACTTCTGCGGCCCTCCGCAGTTACTGCAAAAGAACAGCAACCGAGTAGAATCGCCGGATGCCTACCTACGACGAACACAACATGAACGTTGGCCGCACGTTCCCGTGGCACGAAGTGTACACGGCGAACCTAGATGCGACCGTTGACTTTTACACCAAAGCCCTAGGCTTTGGCACCGAGAAAATGAATATGGGACAGGGCGACTACACGATGCTCACAATGAATGGCATGGGTGTGGCCGGAGTTATGGACACGAACACGCTCGATCATCCGAACGTGCCCCCGCATTGGGCAGCATATCTGAGTGTGGACGACGTCGACGCGCGGCTCGCAAAATGCAAGGAAATGGGAGCTACGGTTCTCGTCGATCCTATGGACATCCCGAAAGTCGGGCGGATGGCTCTTATCCAGGATCCCCAGGGATCGGTGATATGGTTGTTCAAGGGCTCGGAAGAGATGTAGCGACACCCTGTGCAGTTGAAAGCATGACGCATGCGGGCGCCTCGATTTTCGAGCGCTCGCTGTCTGCATCGCCTTGTTGAACGAACAGAACCGACGGAAGCCAGGTCGCAATCGAACTCAAGTTTAGTTCGCTGTGGCCCCGCTTCTGATCAGCTCGGCATTGACCCGGCCGACTTTTCGTACGGCGTCGACAATGGCGTTCCCCAGCCCACTACTTTCGTGGCGATCGGCCTCGGTCTGGCAGCTTTGGCTGCCCGAGGCCGCCGCTAGGTTCCTGTAGGACCAAAACCTGCTAATCGATTGCTGGCCGCCGTCTCGCGATGGAGGCTGGGGGCCTTGTTTGGGGCCATTCTTTAGGTCCGCCAAGGAAATCCGCGAAAAAAAAATACCAGTATAAATACCTGTTTTACGTCACAAAGGTCCAAAAACGTGCATATATCGCTTCTTTTGGGTAAAACTACTCTCGTAAATGAAAAAGGGGGCTGAGCTTCACCGCGAAGTCTCCCAATGTATCAAATCCTACTTATAGGAAGGAGAGATAGATGAAACTCAATCGATTAGCATTTCTCGCCGGCGCAGTCTTTTGCGCGGGCAACGTTTTCGCCGTTTGGTACGGTGGCGATCCTGACCTTGTCAACGGTCTTGCGATCGACTTCGACGCTTACACCTACGATGACTTCGACGTCACCGGTGGTGGCGAAAACGTCAACTACTTGATGGCAAACGTGTTCTCGAGCACCACGATCGCTACGGCCAACTGGGAGATCCGATCCGGTATCACCAACGGCAACGGCGGTACTTTGGTTGCCAGCGGCACGGGTGCGGTCACGCAGACCCCCAACGGCTTTGATGCCTTCGGCTTCACCGGCTACAAGCTGGAAATGTCCGGCATGAACGTCAACCTCAGCGACGGTCGATACTACGTCGGCTGGAACGTCGGCGACCTCGCCGGTCAGCGCTGTTTCGTCCAGACGACCAGCGGCGCCAACGGCGTTGGTACCCCCATCGGAGACGGCGATTCGTGGTTCAACAGCCCCGGATTCTTCTTCGTCAACTTTGGCCCGGCTTCTGATCAGCTCGGCATTGACCCGTGCGACTTCTCGTACGGCGTCAACAACGGCGTTCCCGAGCCCGCTACTTTCGTGGCGATCGGCCTCGGTCTGGCAGCTTTGGTTGCCCGACGCCGCAAGTAAGAAAACTGTAATCCAGTTCTAAAGAACCGGCCCTCGGGCCGGTTCTTTTGTTTTTGGCTGCCTGAATGAACGGGCGGAGTTCGTGTTTGGAGTCGGGTTAATGCAGTTCGGTCTTGCGTCCTTCTCTTAGCTTTGAATAATATGGTGCCGACGCTCAAGTTGGGGTAAGACTTCATGCTGAAAAGGAAACCCGCTCAGGAGTTCGCCCCGGGGCCTTCGGAGCATGCGTTCAAAGTTGTTGGAGGAGAAATATGAAACTCAAGCGATTACCATTCCTCGCCGGCATCGTCTTTTGCACCGGGGATGCCTTTGCCGTTTGGTATGGAGGTGACCCGAACCTCAATCACGGTCTGGCAATTGACTTCGACGCATACACCTATGACGACTTCGACGTGACCGCCAATGTTGAGACCGTCGACTACTTGATGGCAAACGTTTTTTCGGATGCTACAATTTCCGCCGCAACCTGGCAGATTCGACAGGACATCAACAACGGGGACGGCGGAACCTTGGTCGCGAGCGGCACGAACTACGTCACCCAGACCCCGAACGGCTTCGATGCTTACGGCTACACCGGCTATAAGCTCGAAATGTCCGGCTTGAATGTGAACCTCGCTCATGGACAATACTTCATCGGCTGGAACGTTGGCGACCTCGACGGATTTCCACGGTGCTTCGTCGCCACAACGAGCGGAATCAATAGTGAAGGCAGTCCGATTGGCGACGGGAATTCGTGGTTTAACAGCCCAATGTTTTTCGGCGTGGATTTTGAACCTGCCGGGGATGTCCTCGACATCGGCCCGTGCGACTTCTCATATGGCGTCAACAACGGCGTCCCTGAGCCCGTTACACTCGTAGCAATCGGTCTCGGTCTGGCAATATTTGCCCGACGTCCCAAATAGAGCCCAGCCCTTGGCCAGCCCTTTCTCTTTGTGTCCATACTAAGGCGTGCGCTTGCGCGGCTGTTCAATGGGGTTTCTCGTCTTCGCAGCTTTAGTTCTTGTGGTGGCTATACCCACTTGGCTGGTATTTCGAACAGTTCCAACTGCCGCACCGGCGGAAATGCTTCGCTCAGGTGAAACCTTAATAAAGGCGAGGCGCGTCGTCGGCATCGTAGCGCATCCGGACGACGCGGAGTATTGGATTGCCGGAACGCTTCACAGACTTCACCGCACCGGGGCTCGCGTTGTACTCGTGGTGGCCTCAAACGGAGAAAAAGGTCCTAACCGCACGGACGCAGCGGATCTCGCCGCCACTCGCAAGGAGGAGCAGAGAGCCGCGAGCGCAATTCTGGGCTACGATGAAGTCGTTTTCCTCGGCGCGCCAGACCGAGGCGTCGAAGACGATTCACGGGTTCTTCCATCTCTGCGCAAGGTTCTCGACAAGGAAAGACCTGACCTCATAATCACGTTCGATGCGGCATTGCCGGAGCTTCCCTACCTCCACCCCGATCACGAAGGCATCGGGCGAGTTGCGCTTCGGGCGCTCAAGAACCGGCAGCACCTTCCCATGGTTTATCTTTTCCACTCAAGAAGGCCGGACGCAGCCGTCGACATTTCGGTGAGCTTGGCCGCTAAAACGCTAGCATTCAAATCTCATCAGACCCAAAACGTCGGTCGCGGCTCTGGGCCCGTGGGCCGCAACATCGCCCGCGGAAAAGCCTACGGGTTGCCGCCCATCGAAACCTTCCGCCGAATAAACTAAGTGTGCCGGACGATATCTGCCGCGAGCTGGCGCACGGCGCCGAGGTGATACGCGGCATGCGCGACAAATGCGATTGTGCTCTTCATCCAATCCGGGTCTTCCCAAGTCTCGTTAGCGATAACCATTCCTCGCCATTCGTCCGACTTTTCCCGAAATCGCTGCCTGAGCACTGCCCAGTCTGTTTCGTTCATTTGTTGAACTGCCCAGGTTTCGGCCCAGTCCACCGAAGGCTGCTCGCCCTTGGCGCTTGCGACGCCCATCTCGATGTACGCGAGCGCGTGCCTGGCATGCGCCACGATCGTATTTCTTCCGCAAGCCGGGGGCCGCGAGGCCTGCTCCGCCGTGAGTTGGTCGAGAGTACCGAGAAAGCTTCCGCCAGGCTCGGTGTCGCGGAACCAAGTTGACTTCCAATGGTCCGCCGTAGCGGCCTCTTCGAAGATTTCTACAGCTGCTTGGGCCCAAAGATTCATGCTGACATTGTACGCCGCAAACAACGTGGTGCGCGGGAAAGGACTCGAACCTTCACGCCTTTTGGGCACATGCACCTCAAGCATGCGTGTCTACCATTCCACCACCCGCGCACGTGGCGAAAATTGTACCTCGCGCCGCGCGGGTAACCTCAAATTTGACATGGCCGACCAAGTAACCGCTCCCAAAATTCTCGCGATGAAAGGCGGAAGAATCGTCTGCGTCACCGCCTACGATACGCCCTCGGCGCAGATGGCCGACGCGGCGGGCGTGGACATCATCCTCGTGGGAGACTCCGTCGGGAACACCGTACTCGGATATCCCAACACGCTGCCGGTAACGCTCGATGAGATGCTCCACCACGTCGGCGCAGTCGCGCGGGGCTGTGTGCGGGCGCTTCTCGTCGCCGACATGCCGTTCGGCTCTTATCAGGCATCCCCGGATGAAGCCATACGATCCGGCATCGAGCTCGTCAAGGCAGGCGCGGCGGCCGTCAAGCTCGAAGGCGCATACGAGGAGGCCATCCAAGGCTTGGTCTTCGCAGGCGTTCCGGTTATGGGCCATATTGGAATGACCCCCCAGAGCGTTCACGCTTTCGGCGGATTTCGCGTGCAAGGCCGGGGAACGAAGGCTGACGGAGTCGTAGAGGCAGGAAAGAAAATCGCGGCGGCGGGCGCATTCTCCGTCGTCCTCGAGATGATCCCGGCGGTCGTTTCGAAGCGCATCACCGAGGAGCTTCCGATTCCGACCATCGGGATCGGCGCCGGCCCCGAC
>DASSBY010000031.1:0-2527 GCA_035698285.1 Fimbriimonadales bacterium
GCGCCGGGCTCGACGCCAAGACGGTTTCAATGCGGTGAGTCAGCGTCGACTGTCGGTGCGAATCGAGCGCATCGCCGAAGCGCTCGGTGAGCGATGCGAACTCGGCCAATTTGCCGGAAAGACTGCCGGGGGCCAAGTCGATGCCGCTGCGACGCAATTCTTGGATTGTGTCGACGAGGGCTGCGTGAAACCCGGTCAAGTGCTTGCAGGGATAGAAGCAGCTGGACGGCTCGAGTTCGGAAGCGGCGAGCCCTGCGAAGGCGGTCAGATATTCGCGGCGCGCGGTCGGGAGGAGATCGACATTGGCAGCGCCGGCGAGGACCGAGACCAGTTCCCCAGCCATTCCGATGGTGATCTTGCCTGTTGCAAAGTTTTCGCTCGCCTTAACGCGGCTTTCGATCGCTGCGCGCAAATTAGAGGCGACCGCTGGATTTCCGGTAACGAAAAACGATCCGTCCGCTTCGGCAAAATGGCGAACCGCCTCACGAATCGCCGTGGGCCCAGGGAAAACGTGCAGAATCCTCGCTCCGCCTATCCTCGTCACTTTCAGCTTATTTTATCACTTCGTGGGCCGATCGTCTGGGTGGGCCATTTGGCGGTGAGCCTTTTCACGGGTGTAAGGCTCCATGTGCAGGCTAATACTAACGTTTGGGAGTTCGGCCCGAATTTTGTCCTCCACCTCCTCCGTGATTTCGTGTGCCTCAACCAGGCTGAGCTCGTCTCGCAGCATGATATGCCCGTCGATGTGGCGCCGCGATCCAGACTTTCGCGTGCGAAGTTGGTGCCAGCCGAGGACTTCTTTATGCGCTCGAAAGACCCCTTCAATTATCGAAACCTCCTCGGCTGGGAGGCGAGCATCCATCAGCTGCTGCATTACGCTAAGAGCAATACGTCCACCCATTACGATGATCCAAATGCTCAGACCGAGGGCGATGAGCGGGTCGAAAACAAGCAGGCCCGTCGTTCGAACCAGGACGAGCGCAGCCAACACGCCGAGGCTCGTGACGAAATCGGCGGTTAGGTGCGCTGCATCGGCTTCGAGCGCACGGCTGTCGGTCTCTCGCGCGGCTTTGGTGAGGTATCGCGAAATGAGGATGTTCACGACCGCCGTTGCGGCGATGACGACGATGGCGACGTCTGCCTGTATCGGTTCCGGATCGCGAAAGCGGTGGATTGATTCGATGCCGACATACACGCCGGCGCCAACTAGGAGGACCGATTCGGCTAATCCGGCCAACGATTCGGCATTGCCATGTCCGTAGGGGTGTTCGGGATCGGCGGGGCGGTCGCTGACGCGCACGCCGAAATACGCGATCGCGCTGGCGATGACGTCGCCGATGCTGTGGAGGGCTTCCGAAAGAACCGATACCGAGCCGGAGATCAGCGCGACAACGCCTTTGGCGATCATCAGCGCGAGGTTCGTGGCGAGCGAAACGGCCGCCGCCGCCGCCTTCCGCTTCTCGGCGTTCGATCCGCTCATGCAGCCGAGGATACCGGGTCGGCAAGAGATACGAGACGGCGCGCCAAAAGAAGCAGGATGAGCGAAGCGACCAGCAAGACGACCGAAAGCGCCGCCGCCACGTTAAAGTCGAACTCGAAGCCGAGGTAGATCGCGAGCGGCATTGTCTGCGTCCGGCCGGGAAAGTTGCCTGCGAAAATAATGGTCGCCCCGAATTCGCCGAGAGCGCGAGCCCATGCCGTAACGGCTCCGCTAAGAACCGCGGGCCACGCGAGGGGCAGGTGCAAATCGCGAAACATACGCCAGGAGCCGGCGCCGTCGATCTGCGCCGCCTGCTCCATTTCGATATCCGCTCCGGCAAAGCCAATCGCTGCGGCGCGAATGAAAAAGGGTGCGGCGACGAAAAGCTGGGCCAAGCATACTGCCGCGGGAGTAAACGGTATTTCGATTCCGAGGCGCCGCAGGTATTGGCCAACAAAACCTTCGCGGCCAAAAATCAGGAGAAGGGCGATACCCGCGACCGCGGGAGGAAGCAAGATAGGAATGTCGATAAGCGCGTCGAGAAGGCTTCTTCCGAAAAAGCGCCTTCGGGCGATGAGATACGCGAGCGGCACTCCGAAAATAATCGACGCCGCCGTCGCGATAAGCGTGGTTTCCAGGCTGAGCCGCATGGCGGCTTGCGCCTCGGGCTTCGAGAGACTATGCGCGATGTCGTTGGGAGCGGAACTCAGCATTAATCCCAAAATGGGCAAGGCGAGAAACAATGCCATGGGGATCGCCGAGACGATCCAGAGAGCGTCGGGGCGACTTCCGCGGTTTGTCTTTGCGCGCCAAGAAAGCATCAGCGAATATTCAAAAAAAACCCGCGTTTGGCTAATGCTTCACGGGCGATATCGCCAAACAGGAATTTGACGAAGGTATCCGCCGGCGTTCCGGGATGCACCACGGCGATATAGTAGTCGGCGATTTCATTAATTTTTTCCGGTATCGAAATTAGCTTTACTCGCGGTTCGGATTGCGCATCGGTCGCGTAAACGACGCCCGCGTCGGCTTCTCCGAGCGCAACTT
>DASSBY010000032.1:0-4092 GCA_035698285.1 Fimbriimonadales bacterium
GCCCTCCTTTATCGATGCAAATTTTCGGCATCATTGCTGTAATTTTACCGAATCTGCAGGTTCGACGTCTACGGCGTTCGAAGGCCCATGGCCCGAAGCGTGCTTCCGAGGGATTCGCGGCGCGCCTTGGCTTCATCGGGAAGCGCGAGGGGGCGGCCCCGGCAGTCGACGATGAGTCCGTAAAGGCCTGCTTCCAACTTGGCAACGCGGTCCCGCTCCGCGGGCTTCCCATATTCGGTGGCCACGAGCCGGCGGCCCTTCCCCGCTCCGACGTCGAAGCCGCGGCCAGGCTCGATGCAAAGCTCAGGTGCGTTCTTCGGATCCCAGGGGATGACCTTGAATTCTCCAAATCGGACGGTTTCGCTGAGATCTCCGCCGGAAATGGAAACGCACTGCTCGCCCGCCTTGCCGGCTCCGACTGGCGCGATGCAGGTGCCGATCTTCACCAGGCAGTCGCGCTCGAAGACTTCTTCGGCGGCGGCCGGCTGGTGCTCGGAAAGAACGCCAAGGTGCGGCATCATGAAAATCGAATCCACGGTGAGGATGGTGATTCCTTCCGGCTGGTAGGCATCGATCATCATGAGCGCGCTCTGCCTGCGGTCGGGGGCGTGGCTAAGTACGCCTCCGGACCCGATGATCATGTCTAGGTCCATCATCTTAACCAAGGTTTGGCCCGATGATCCCTGCGAGAGGGCATCGCCGATGGTTCGCTGCTGCTGGACGCCGGTCAGACCGCGAGCGAGCGTTTTGTGGTGCTCGAAAGCGAGGCGGAGCGCTTCGCGGGAGACGGCATGCTCGACGAGAAGGTCTTCGTACGTTTGAGGAATCGTCGTTGGGCGAATCATCTTGTTGCGCAACCGGTTGCGTAGCTCGAATTCATCCAGTTCGAAGGGGAGCCATCGCGCAATGTTCGCCGTTCCAGCCTCCTTTAGGACGTTGCAGATCGAGTAGCTCATACCCAAGTTGGCGGAAACCGTTCGGTTGTAAATGCCTCCGAAAACCGAGAAAACGTCCGTGGTTGCGCCGCCAATGTCCACGCCGAGAATGTTGATGCCGCGACCTTTGGCGAAGCTTTCCATAAGCTTGCCGACGGCATTCGGCGTGGCCATGATTTCTTCGCTCGTCCATTCGAGCAACTTGCCGTAGCCAGGCGCCTGCTGCATGACGTGTTCGAGGAAAAGCTCATGAATCTCTTCGCGCGCAGGGCCGAGGTTTTCCTTGTCGAGGGATGGCCGAATGTTGTCGACCACGTGAACTTCGATTGCCGGGCCGACCTCGCGTTTCACGTCTTCCCGTGCGTCCTTGTTCCCAGCATAAATAATGGGAAGCTTCATGTCGCCGAATCGCGGCTTAGGATCGGCGCGGCGAATGACGAGAGCCATGTTTGTAAGGTGGTCCTTCGTCCCGCCGTCGGTCCCGCCGGACATAAGAATAATGTCGGGACGCAGCTGCCGGAGCCGCTCGACTTTTTGGAAGTCCTTTCGCCCGTCATCCACAGCCAGAGTGTCCATCAAAATCGCCCCCGCGCCCAACGCCGCGCGCTCTGCGCTTTCAGCGCTCATCGCTTTAACGACGCCTGCCACCATCATCTGAAGTCCGCCTCCTGCTGAACTGGTGCTGAGGTACATGTCCGAGCCTTGGGTAGGATCCGCGGAACTGTCCGTTACTTTGCCTTCCTTTTGGAAACGCCAAACCTTGCCGTCCTTGAGGAGCGTTCTCTTGCTGCCTTTGGCCTCGGTGATCTCCTCTAGTTCGCGAACAGAGTTAAGAACACCGACAGTCACGTCTTCGAAAGGTTTCTCGACAGTCGTCGGGGCTTCACCCCTGGCGACGAGGCGATATTCGCCCGAGTCGTTCTGCTCTATCAGGATTGCCTTAGTGGTTGTGGAGCCACAGTCGGTCGCAACGATGCGTTTGATGTCGTCGGGCATTTTTCTTCTTTGTCGAAAACACGTCGGCAGATGGCTGCGCTCAGAAGGCAGCCACGATGCTGCTCATGCTGCAGCCAGGATGCTGCTCATGATGCAGGCAGGATGCCTGCGCTACACGCCGAACTGACGGATATTATGGCAGAAGCGCTAGCTCCCCCTTGAAAGCGCGCCACTTGGCGGCCATTTCCCTGTCGATTCTTTGTTCCAACTCGTGCGTCATCACCGTCGCGTGATCTCCGGGGAGCATTTCGACGACGGCGTCGGAGCCGAGGTCTTTCAGGTCCTTTTGAAGAAGTCGGACCGCGCCGTCCAAATAGAACGTGTCCATGTTGCCCATGTAGACATGGATCTTGCCGGTGAGCTTCGGACCGAGGACCTTCCAGTTCTTGCGAAGGATCAGGCCGATATCGTATTTTTGCCAAGCGAGTGCAACCGCGTTGTCGACCGCGCCCGTCGTTCGATCCCACAGCTTCATCGGCTCGCCATCCTCGCCGCGAGGGCTAAAGACGGCCTCAAACGAGCCAAGCTGCTCTCCGCGTATGGGGCGCTCCATGTCCGAAAACTGCTGGTAGAAAATGGCTGGAGTGTCGCCGAACCTAGCGAGCGGCCGCGGCTTCCCGTTCTCGTCTTTAAACATGTTCTGGCCCTGCTTGTAAAGATCGATCCTCTGAAAGTCGCGAAAATCTACCGGGTCGGGCGAAGTAGACCAGCATCCACCGAAGAAGTCCGGATACGCGACTTGGAGCCAGAGGCTCGACCAGCCTCCACTCGAATGGCCCCGAGTGAATCTTCCTTCGGGTTTTCTTACCGCGCGAAACGTCTTTTCGATGTAAGGAATGAATTCGGTAACGAGAGCCTTCCCCCAAGGGCCATTGTTGGCGCTGTCCGCAAAAACGCAGTGCCCAGTCGGGCAGTTGGGATCGAGGACGACCTCTATGAACTCCACCCCATCGCGCGACGTGCCCTCACGCTGCGTCGTGCCCGAATAGTCGAGGAAAGAGCCGCCGAAGCCGGGAATGGAATAAACAACCGGGTATTTGCGCGACGTCTCCTTATCGTAGCTTTCAGGGAGGATCACAGCGGCGCGCATGTTCGCAGGTCTGCCATAAAATGCGCTAAGTAGCTTGGACTGCATGCGCGCGGCCTTTGCGGCCGGCGTGTCTTTGAAAAGCTTGTCCGCGACAACCTTTGTGCATTCGATTTTGATTACCGAGTCGCTAAGGGGGTCGATATAGGCGCGCTTGGGAACGGAATACAGATTGCCCGGGCTTTCGCCGATCGATCGGCCTCCGAGGTTCAGATCGACGACCGCCTGAACTGTGTATTCCCCGGCTTTCAAGTCCCGCATCGAACCGGGCACGCCGCCTATGGCATCTTGGCCGATGACCATCGGCTCGTTGGGGCCAATATTCTTGAATTTTTGTGAGAACGCGGGCTGGGGATTGAACCAGTTCGGGCCGAACCTGGGCTCGCTGCGCATCGTCGAGAGGTAGACGACGACGCGCCCGGTAAAGGGAGTTTGCAGCAGCCCGTCCGCGATTGAGACCGAAAACTCCACACCGGGCGCTGGCTCTGAGAGGTTTGACGGGGACCAGTGCCCCTTTCCAAAGAGCTCCGCTTGCGAGAAGAGAAGGATGACGGGAACCAAGAGGCTTGCGCGAATTCTCATGATGGCACTCAGATTATGGACGTTTGACCCACCGTTCTTAATGGCGCTGCGGCGGCGGATGCTATTATTTACCGGGGGCGTTTTGACTCTCTAACCAAACTTTCGATATGCGCAAACTCTTGCTTACCGCGTGGTCTGGCGTCGCTTTGTCGGGCGTGGCCTTTGCTCAACAAATCGTCTCTCCGGAATATTTCGTCGAAACTGTTGCTACGAATCTTTCGCAGCCCACGACCATGGCCTTCGTCGGCACCGGCGAGTTTCTCATCCTTGAAAAGGCCACGGGAAAGGTGAAGCGCTTCGTGGACGGGGTCTTGCAGAACACAGCG
The DNA here is from genome assembly GCA_035698285.1 of Fimbriimonadales bacterium. GTDB lineage: Bacteria > Armatimonadota > Fimbriimonadia > Fimbriimonadales > ATM1 > JACDEQ01. The sequence continues at coordinate 3,927 of DASSBY010000032.1, forward strand.
CTGGACTTGGCGGTCGCCAACAACGGCGAGCGCGGGCTTTTGGGGATCTGTCTCGATCCGGACTTTGCCATTAACCACTTTATATATCTTTACTATTCGCTCGCCGCGAACGATGGGGGAACATGGTTTGGGAATCGCATAGACAGATTTGTTTTCAATGGGACGA
>DASSBY010000033.1:0-7475 GCA_035698285.1 Fimbriimonadales bacterium
CCAACTGTTCGTGCGTTCGGGATCCGCTTTCGAGGGCAGGTCGAACTCGGGATTGCACCATCTGCTCGAGCATATGCTCTTTCGCGGCGGCGCAGCCGACCGGGTCGCAGAAAGCGCAGGTTCGTTTCTCAACGCCACAACCAATCGCGAATCGACTCGGTATTTCTGCGAGGGGCCCGGAGGATCCTGGAAGCAAGGAATCGCCGCAGTTGCCGAGCTAATATCAAAGCCGAACTTCGCTGGTTTCAGTCTGGAAGTTCCGGTTATCCGGCAAGAAAACACGCTCGCGCGACTGGCTTCGTCGGCTCGAGCAGAGCGGCAGCTTTGGCAAGCTTTCGGCGGTTCGACCGGCTGGGCTTTGCCTCCCGGTGGGCTCGAGAAGGGCCCATCGCCGATCTCGGCCACTGATTTGGAAAAGGTTTACCGCGCCGAGTACGTCGGGCCGAACATGGTTTTCGCCATTAGCGGGCCGTTTTCCGAGGCCGAAGCGATTTCGGCAGCCACCGAAGCTTTCAAATCTGTACCATTAGGTATAGAATCGAAGGCGCCCGCTCTCCCGCTTTTCGAAGCGGCGTCTACGGAGGGCGAGCCAGGCGCTTACGCGATCGGAGTTTTGGCGCCCGGGTTCGACGACATCCAAAGATACGCTGCCTTTCAGGTCGTTTGGGAATGGCTCACGGGAGCCGGTGGGCTTTGCGATGCGGCGGGGATTCGATGCGATGCGGCGTTTGGCCCGTCATCCATGGGAGCGCTCGCGACCGTGGTGATCTGGGCGGACGAGGCGAAAGCAAGAGAAATTCTGGCCAAAGTCGCTGGGGGGCTCGCCGAGACCGACATTCAAACCATGAAGAAACGGCTTCGGGCAAGGTACGAGCGCTTAGCTAGAGAACCATCCCAGGCGGCGGCATTGGCGGGACTCGGCATCCTGTTCGCGGGACGCCGGATCGACATGGCGCAAGCGATCCAATCCGCGACCGCGGACAAAATCCGCGCCGAGGCTGCGCTATTCGTCCCGGAAAAGGCCATCGTCGCGGTGGCCAAATGATCGCGTTCGTAGCTGCCGCAGTTCTTGCAGGACCACAGTTGTCGCGTTTGGGCAACGGGATACCAATCTTCATTCACCCGGCGCCGGGCGAAGATAGAATCACGCTTCAAGCGCTCATTCGACTAGACGACGCGACGCCGGCGGAGTTGGGAGAAGCGAACTACATCGCAGGGGCTCTGTTCGGCGAAACGGATAACTTTTCTTTGCGCCGCTTCCGAGAATTGGCGTGGTCCATCGGCGGCAACGTGGACTCGGAAATGGCGGGCGACTGCTTGCGCGTCGAGGTCGCAACGGCGAAATCTCATCTTCTTCCCGCCGTCGACTTTCTCACGGATGCCCTAAAGCGGCCGCTCTTTACGGAGCAGGCGCTTGCGGACGGAAAGACGCAGGTTGAACTGCTGCAGAAAAGAATGGACGAGAATCCGCAGCTGCAAGCCGTTAGAAACGCTCTCGCCGCAGTCGACGCCGCGGCAATTTCGGTTAACGCACCTACACAAAGGCAGGCGGTGGCGTTTCATACGCGCTTCTTTCGGCCGGAAAGAGTTGCGATTTCGGCGGTCGGCGATATCTCCGCCGAGGAGGTTGCCGGGGCTTTTTCTTCGCTTGGTGGCTGGTCGCCGTCCGCTGCTGGTTCCGGGGAAATTGCCTCGGCGTCGCAGAAGCATGAACCTTCGTTGCCCGTTCTCGTCGTTTGCGCTCCCGGGCCAGAACCGAGGCATGCCGATTTTGCCGCATGGCTCACGGCCTGCGCGGCGCTTGGGTGCGGAAAGGGTTCGCTGCTGAACCGCGAATTCCGCGAACGGCGGGGGATCACCTATTCGGTCGGTGTGGATTTTGCGTTTCGCAAGGGCAATAGTTGGGCGGCGTTCTATGTGGTCCTTTCCAAGGCGTCCGACCTGGACCTCAGCAGCCTCCAGAATTTCATCAAGTCGGCGACTTTGACCGAGTCGGATTTGACAAGGGCTAAGGCATTCGCCGCTGGCGAGTACGAAGTGGGCCAGCCCGTCGACGCCGGCCCGATGAGGGCTTTCGCCCAAGGGCACGCAGAGCCGAGCGAACAGGCGTTCTGGTCTTCCTGGTGGTCGCTAAAGGGCGCGCCGCTTAGCAGGGATGTGGACTTCGCGAAATTGATCGGCGACGTGACGCTTGCAACTGCGAATGCGCAGCTACGAAAGATGTCCCAATCCCTCGTTACTCTTTACGATTATTTTCTCTGAACCAGGTCGGCCTCGATTCCCCCTGGGAGGGACATCGTCGCCCGATAGCCCCAGCCTTCGTCGATCACCATCTGGGAAAATGCCGTACCCTTGGCCTTCAGCTCGTCGACGGTCTTGTGTATATCGTCGCAAAAGAAGGAGAGAGTCTGCTTCGAGCTGCCGTAGGGATGGACGGCGACATCGGCCATGGGGACATCGAATATGAGCCAACCGCCGCCGGCGTCGCGGAACGGCAGGCCGAGGTCGTCGCGAAGGAAGGCGCGCAGGGCGTCGGCTTCCGGTGAAAAGAACATGCCATGCATTCCGGTAATCATTCCGTGGTTATACTCCCAAATCGACAGTTTCATTCGGGACGACGAGCGGTCCGGTTTCGAGGCAGCGAACTCGCTCACCGAAACTTCATTAGCTGCTGGGAAACCTTTCGGTACATGGCATCGACCCACGCTTCAGCTGTTTGCAGCGTACGGCCCTTTCTGAAATCTACGGGCGAGATGATGATTTCGCGTTTCTTCGCCCATGCGGCGAGGCAAAACACCTGCTCGATAGCCTCGTTGCCAATCGCGATGCAGCCGATCGACACGTCGCTTCCGTGAACAAAGATGTCGCCGCCCATTTGCGATCGGTCGAGGACGCTGTTGTGGATGTCGCTGGCGTTTGGATAATCGACTTTGATGGAAAGGTGATAACGGCTATTAGGATTTAAGAAGGTGAGCGAGTAAACGCCTTCCGGAACTTGGCGGTCTCCCTCGCGCCGTTTGGGACCGAGCTCTCCGCTCGCCGCAAGTATCGGATAGTGAGCGAGCATTTTCTGGACGCCGTCGTCATTTTTCGCCCAGACTTCAAGAATTCTCTCAGATTTGAACGCGAGAATCGTAATATCCTTTGGCGGCCATGCAATTTTCAGTCGGTCGGCCGCGGGACGTAGACGTTTTGTTACGCTCGGGCCGTATTCTGCCGTTGCCTGCTCCACGGTCCAATTATGATGCCGGCCACCGCAGCCCGACAGGCAGACAATGCAGGAGATAGCTATGGCAGAATACGCCGTTTTCAATCGCCGATAACGGGCGCACGGAGTGGCTGCTTTAGGGATAGAAAAATGCACGGCTATGGCGATTGGACTATTATGAATCGCAACTTGTCTCGGAGTTCAAAGCCGAGTTTCTCGTACATGGCTTTCGCCGGGTTGTCGGATTCCGTGTGTAAGAACGCGGTGTCGCCTTCGCTCGCAATCTTTTGGATTAGGTGCCGCGTGAGTCGGCCGGCGAGTCCTCTGGCCCTGTAATCAGGATGCGTGCAAATTGCGCTGATTTCTTGAAATCCCGGCATCGCGAAGCGCGTGCCGGCCATCGCGCAAAGGCGCTCACCATCGAAAAACCCAAAATAGCTGCCCATTTTTGGCGTGCCGGCGCGGAAGTAATGCGGATAAACGAGGGCGGTGAGCTCGAGCATTGCAGGAGCGTCGACCTCGGTCAGGAGCACGGCGTCGCCGTCCGGTTTTCCCTGGGCGCCAGGTGAAAGGACGTATTGGCAAAGATCGATTTTTTTGACCACATTCCAAATTAGAGGCGAAATGACCCCGATAATGCCCACGTGTTCTCCCGTGGCTACGAGCCTGCCGGGAATTTTCGCACTTTCATCGGCGATGCCGATGAACGGCGCACACTCCGGCGGATAGCGTCTAACGGCGCCTCCACCTAGCGCTAGATGTGCGTGCTTGGTTGTGAGTGAATTCCAAATGGGATTGTCGAGTGGATGCACGATTCGATTATCTCCGGGCACCCGAGAAGAGTGCGTAATATAGATATGAAGCTTGAAGAAGAGCCCTATTACACCCCAGCGGAGCCGCCGGCGACAAAGTCTCTCGCGAGGTTACGGCGGGCTGCAAAAGCGTGCAAGGCTTGCCACCTTTGGCGGGACGCGACGCAGACCGTTTTCGGCGAAGGCGCGGCGCATGCGAAACTTTTTTTCATCGGCGAGCAGCCCGGGGACAAGGAGGATTTGGCGGGGGAGCCGTTCGTCGGGCCTGCCGGAGCGCTTCTTCGCAAGGCCATGGCGGAGGCGGAAATCGACACGGCCCAGGTTTATGTGACCAACGCCGTAAAGCATTTCAAGTGGGTTCTTAAGAATAAAAAGCGCATCCACGCGTCGCCGAACCGCTTTGAATTGGAGGCGTGCCAACCGTGGCTGGAGGCGGAAATCGCGGTGGTTCTGGCCCGATAGCGCGGTAAAAAACGGGAGGACGGAGATGAAAAACAGGAAGAATAAGTTTAGCCACAAAATGCCGCGGTCGTAGCCTTGTCATATGGCGGACGATGCGCGTGTGCACGATCCAGTAGAGCCCGATAATAAAAAAGCTGAGCACGTAGCTGACGAAGGCGGGCGCCAGGCTGCCGAGAACCTGCAGCACCTCGACATGCGTTTTAATGTGCGGGATTTTCAGCTCCAGGACGGGCAGCGTTAAGACAATTGCGAAGACACCGTCGCTGAGAGCCTTTAGCCGATCCATCTCCTTGCCGGCGTCATGGAGTTCGCTTCCCATCTGTTTCATAGATAGAAAAGACGAATCGCGTGATCTATTTGCCGTCGCGAAACGGCCTGTACTTCAGAAAGCGATTCCAGGGGCAGAGATGGTTGCAATACAGCGGCCAGCAACGACGGGATCGCCAAATCGAATCTCGTGCCGCCAACGCTCATCTCAAGACGTCAATACCTATAATGGCCATGAAAACGAGCCACAGAGCGATGAACCTGGTAGGACTATGGAGCGATACTAGCTGCGGATTTGTTTTGTCAAGTAGCGATGAAAATGAATAGGCGAGAGTTCTTGTTTGCCGTTGGCGGAGCCGCGGCATCCTCAGCAGGATGGGCGCTTGCGAAGTTCGCTCGGTGGGGCGTTCCAGCTCAGGATTCACTACTCGTCGACGATCTTCATTCGAAATTAAATTTAACCAAAGTGAAGGCCATCATTCATCCCCGATCGCTCGAGGATATACTTGGTGTCATTCACGGAGCCAAACGCACTAAAGACGCCATTTGCATTGCGGCGTCACGGCATGCCATGGGGGGCCAGCAATTTGCGGATGGCGCGCTGCTGATCGACACGCGGGGGATGCACGACATCATCGATCTCGATACCGAAACGGGGCTTGTCGAAGTCGAGGCGGGAATCGAGTGGCCGGAATTCGTCGACGGATTGCAGAAGATGCAGCTAAAAGATTCCCAGCCTTGGACCATCCCAACAAAACAAACTGGCGCGGACAGGCTTTCGCTCGGAGGAGCGATTTCGGCAAATGCGCATGGAAGAACGCTCACTAGACCGCCTTTCGTAAGCAATATCGAGTCGTTGCTTCTTGTAAATGGGAATGGTGATCCGATTCGCTGCAGCAGGACAGAAAACCCAGATATTTTCCGACTCGCCATAGGCGGATACGGACTAATCGGCGTCGTCCATTCGGCTGTTATCCGTCTTGAGCGGCGGCACAAATTAACGCGTAAGGTCGAGATGGTTCACGCCGTTGATCTTCCCGCCGCATTCAAAGAGCGCATCAATGATGGATACACCCTTGGCGATTGGCAATACGTAACCGATGAAAACAGCTCTGACTGTCGCAATTGGGGCGTCTTCTCCTGCTACCGGCCGGTTGAAATCGATACGCCAATCCCAGAGGGCCAAGACACCGTATCGGACAGGGAATGGGACGAGCTCGTCTATTTAGCGCATACCGAAAAGTCGAAAGCGTTCAAATTGTATAGCGACTTCTATTTAAAGACCGACGGGCAGATCTATTGGTCCGACACATCTCAGCTTGGCGCATACGCGCGAGATTACCATGTTGAAGTCGATAAAAGAATGCACGCGGCGCACCCTGCAACGGAGATGATTACCGAAATCGACGTTCCGCAAGACCGATTAGTCGACTTCCTTGCTGCATCCGCTGCGGCGCTCCGGGACGTGCACGCGAATGACATCTATGGCACCATTCGCCTAGCAGCGAAGGACAGCGAGACATTTTTGCCCTGGGCAAAGGGCGATTTTGCGTGTGTTATCTTCAACTTGCACGTCGAGCATACTCATGACGGAATCACCGAAGCCGCGAAAGCGTTCCAAAAACTAATCGACTTAGCGATTGAACGGGACGGTTCTTATTACTTGACTTATCACCGCTGGGCGCGGAAAGATCAGGTGCTTGCCTGCTATCCTCAGTTTCCGGAATTCTTGAAACGTAAGAGCGCGCATGACCCCGATGAGCGCTTCCAGAGCAACTGGTACCGTTATTACAAATCGATGTTCGCGTGACCCGCGGCGCCGAACTTACGGCTTTGCGTAAATATCGGCGCTGAGCACTTCGATTCCAACTGCGGGCTCGTCGCCTTCGACCCAAGCGTCGTGACCGGGCGGGATCGTGTACGACTCACCGGCATTTATCGTCAATTGCTCTCCCGAATCCATTTGGGTCGTGATGCGGCCCGAGATTAAGTGGCCCACGTGGGAGACTTGGCATCTGTCCGTTTGCACAACGGGCTTGACGCATTCGGACCAGCGCCAACCGGGCTGGAAGGTTAGCCGCGCGATGGTGAATCCGTCGAGATTCACGACTTCGACCCTGGTCTTATCTGGCGTGCGAACTTCGTCCGCTGAGTTGTGCGACTTAGCTTGGAGCTTGGAAACAGTTACTGGATTTGACATGGAATTTCCCTACTGCATAAGCGTACCACGTGATGGCGTAGAAGTTACGGAATGGAAGACGGGAAGACTGCGGCAGCCGAGGCGCACCTTCGGTATGTGAATGGCGGCGAGGCCGGCATTTCGCGCGCGAGAAGGGGAAAGGGGTTCTTTTACGTGCTCGCCAACGGAAGGCAGGTCCTCGATGAACCGACTCTCAATCGAATTCGCTCACTCGCCATCCCTCCCGCCTGGACCGATGTTTGGATTTGCGCCTCCTCAAACGGCCACATCCAGGCGGTGGGGCGAGATGCGAAAGGGCGCAAGCAATATCGCTACCATCCGCGCTGGCGCGAAGCTCGCGACGGCACCAAATACTCGCGGATGCTCGAATTCGCGGGCGTTTTGCCCGCGATCAGGGCACGAGTTAAAACCGACTTGCGGCGCGAGGGAATACCACGGGAAAAGGTACTCGCAACGATCGTCAAGCTGCTTGACCTTACGGCGATACGCGTCGGCAACGAAGAATATGCCAAAGAAAATCGGTCTT
>DASSBY010000034.1:0-6933 GCA_035698285.1 Fimbriimonadales bacterium
TTGAGGTCGGCGATCTCGATATCCGCGGGAGCGGCCGAGACGATAACGGCTAGTAATGCGACAGGCACCATCTTTCCTTCTCCTTGACCGCGCGAGGCGGCAGTGCCATATTACACCCGACTGGCAAGGCGTATAATGAAATCGGAGGCGGATAGAGCAATGAACAACAGAGTTAGCGTATTCGACACCACGCTTCGGGACGGCGAGCAGAGTCCCGGCGTTCACTTGAACGTCGACCAGAAGGTCGAGATTGGCAAGGCGCTCGTCGATCTAGGGGTGGACGTAATCGAAGCCGGTTTCCCCATTAGCTCGCCCGGCGATTTTGAGAGCGTTTCCACGCTGGGCAAGGAGCTGCGGGGCGTGACGATCTGCGCCCTTACGCGAGCGATTCCGAAGGACATCGAATGCGCTGCGGAGGCGTTAACGGGAGCCGAGCGGCCCCGCATTCATACTGGGCTTGGCGTAAGCGACAACCACCTCGAATTCAAGCTGAAGATGAGCCGTGATTCCGCGCTGGAGGCGGGGGTCGCGGCAGTGAAGCTTGCCAGAACCTTCGTCGACGACGTCGAGTACTTCATGGAGGATTCAGGGAGAGCGGATCGCGATTATGTTTGCCGCGTGGTTGAAGCGGTTATCGACGCGGGTGCGACGGTGGTCAACGTTCCTGATACAACCGGCTACACGTATCCGAAGGAGTATAACGAGCTCATCTCCGGCATCATCGGGCGCGTTCCGAATTCGGACAAAGCGACTTTCAGCTGCCATTGCCACAACGATCTGGGCATGGCAACGGCGAACACGCTCGCCGGCGTCTTGGGCGGGGCGAGGCAAGTGGAAGTAACGGTGAACGGCATCGGCGAGCGGGCGGGGAATACGTCTTTGGAAGAGGTTGTCATGGCGCTCAACATCCGGCACGATTATTTCGGGGTGGAAACCGGCATCGACAGTTCGAAGCTGCTTCCGATTAGCCGCCTCGTTAGCAGGTTGACGGGCATGATGGTTCAGCGGAACAAGGCTGTAGTGGGCGCAAACGCGTATGCTCACAGCAGCGGGATTCACCAAGACGGCGTTTTGAAAGAGCGCAGCACCTACGAGATCATCGATCCGAAGCTGGTGGGCGCAGAAAAGAGCGAAATTATCCTTACGGCGCGAAGCGGGCGGCATGGTGTGAAGCATCGGCTCGCGGAGCTTGGATTCAACTTCACCGATGACCGGTTTGAGAAGATTTACCACGAATTTCTGGAAGTCGCAGATCGGAAGTCGGAAGTAACTTCTGATGACTTGCGGGAGTTGGTGGAAAGCGTTTAGGGGCTGGCTGCCCCCCAGGGATTCGAACCCCAACTGCCTGGGCCAGAACCAGGTGTTCTGCCATTAAACTAGGGGGCAGCGAAGTTGGAAGTATACCATTCGGGCTGGAATCATTCCGCGGGCTCGCGGCGTCGGTTATACTGGAGTAGACAGTACAAATGGGCAGGACTTCGACCGCCAGAGAGAGGATTTTGAGCAGCGCGCTCGGGCTCTTCCACGAGCGAGGATACGCCAACGTGGGTGTGGAAGACATTATGCGCTCGGCGGACGTCGGAAAGAGCAGCTTCTATCATTTTTTCCAGTCCAAGGAGGCCCTGGGCGTGGCGGTCTTGGACGTCTACATCGACCAGATGGACCGGGAGGTGTTCGACCAAGCGTTCTCTCAAGACGTTGCTCCGCTCGACCGGTTTTTCCGGCTAATCGAGATATTGTCCGGCGAGAATAAGCCGCTAATAGGCTGTTTGGGAGGAAACGGGGCCGCGGAACATGCTCACAATTCGGAGGCATTGCGGAAAAAGACCCGAGAGTTTTTCGAGCACGCGCGCGCCAGGTTTGCTCAAACTTTCGATGATGCCATCGCGGATATGAGCCTTTTGCCGAATGCTCCTCCGGAGCAGCTGGCGACAGCGTGCATCGCTTATATTCAGGGGCTCCTTCTTATGACGAAGCTAACGCAAAGTTGGGACCCTATGCATGATCTTGGGCCTATGATTGCCAACATTTGGCATCCCTATTTGGTCTGACCAACGCCAGCCCTCGGCAAATGAATAGTAAAGGTGGTGCCTTTACCGAGTTGGCTCTTGACCGTAATGTTTCCGCCTGATTGTTTGATGATGCCGTAGCTGGTAGAAAGGCCGAGGCCCGTACCTTTCCCGACCTCCTTTGTCGTAAAAAATGGATCGAAAATGCTGTCCAGAGTTTTGGCGTCCATTCCGATGCCCGTATCCTTTACTTTGAGCTCAACATAATCGCCCTTGGGCAAATCCGGCGGATGCAAGTCGACAACGTTGCGAGTGGAAAAAATGAGTCTGCCGCCCTGCGGCATCGCGTCGCGCGCATTCAGGGCAAGATTGATTAGCACTTGCTCGAATTGTGCGACCCCGGTCATCACCGGAAATGGGTTGGGCTGGAGCGACGTCTTAAGGCGAACGTTCGCCCCGATAAGGCGATCCAAAAGACCTCGAACACCTTCGACCACCTCGTTGATGTCGACAAGCTGCGGGTGAAGAACCTGTTTCCTGGCGAAAGCCAAGAGTTGGTTTGTGAGACTTGCTGCTCTATCACCGGCAGCTGCAATGCTTTCCACGTTTGCGTAAGCTGGGCTCTTTGGATCCATTATTGCGAGTGCCAGTTCGGCGTGTCCGAGCAATGCTGTGAGGATATTATTAAAGTCGTGTGCGATGCCCCCCGCCAGTCGTCCGATCGCTTCCAATTTTTGCGCTTGAAGGATCTGCTCCTCAAGCATTTTTCTTTCAGTTACGTCGTTTAGAAAACAGCGGGAATAAATGAAGCGGTCCTCCATGAGCGCGGTTGCATTAAGAATGATAATTCGGGGCACGCCGCTTCGCGAGTTAGACCGAAATTCGAAGTCTACGATTCGCGAACCTTGCTCCAAATCGCGCACGACCTCAGCCAACTCGGCCGGAGATTCGCTTTGGTCTTGGATGAATGATCCAACAAGGCTCTGGTTGTCAAGCATTTTCCTGGCGACATCATTCGCTTCGATCACAACCCCAGCTTGCCCGAGCAAGAGGAGGCCGATCGCCGACGTGTCGAAGAAACCTTCCAACTGATGGTCGAGCCTTTTAAGTTCGGTCTCAAAAATCTCTTTCTGAAGTGCGGACGACAAAAGGGCTCCGGCGACCTCGAGATAATCGGATTGGTCTCCGGTTGGAAAATCCTGGGAAGGGCTGCCTACGGCCACGGTACCTAATGTGCCGTCGGCGCCAAGGTCGGTATGGGCGAGGTAGAGCGTTTTCCCTGTGACGGGGTGGACAACGGTTTCTGCCTTATCGATGAGGTCCGGAACGTGCTTAGCATCGCTTGCTTCGTCGAGCCACAGCACCTCGGCCCAGTCGCCTTTTTCCTTTCGCAATCTAGCCCAAACGATGGAAGCTCCGATCCTATGCGCGACGGCGTCGACGAAAGCGGCAATGCTTTCGTCAGACCTCTTTGAAACGCGAATATCCGCAACTAGTTTGGAAAGGGTCTTCATCGGTAGGGGTTAATGCTCAATCTTTCTCCAATATTCCGCAAACGAGAAATTGGGGCTATTTTCGGAATTGTGACAAATAATACAAGCATCCTCCCCGATTCTCGGATAGTTCGGGTATGGCTTTTTGGCATGTTGCCCACCGGGACCGTGGCAGTTTTCGCATCCGACCGCCGCCATTCTCGGCGTCTTTTCGATACTCGCAAATCCCGTGATATCGACAAGACCGACAACATGGCAGCCGACGCATTCAGGATCTCGCGAGTTACCGACCGCTTGCAGCGTTCGGTAGGCGAGCGCATGCGCGGTTTTCTCCCACTGTCGATATATACGCCCGTGACAAAGCGAACAAAGCTTGCTTCCGACGAATTTTATCGGTCCGCGCGTTTTGGGCAATTCGGCGAGCAGGTTTTCAGCGGCGACGCGGTGCTGATAGTCCGCGTAGATTTGCGACGCACCTGGGTCATCCACCTTGTCGGGTCCAAGCTGGATCAAGGAGAAGTTCTGCCATTTGCCTTTGGAAAACTCGATGCGGCCGACGTAGCGGCAGCGGTCTCCGGGGCTGACCAATACGGAGCCGTTTAGTTCCGCGGCGATGCGCGGCGGGTCGCCGGATGTCGAATAAACGATGAGCCCAGAATCGGCGAGTTCGGCGGCCTCAGAACGGGGGCCGGCAAACAGCAAGACTCTTTCAAAACCTTGTGGCGCGTCCGAAGCAGTGCCGCCCGGGAGGCTGCCCTCGATAAATAGTTGGCCGCACTTGATGCCCGCCGAGTTTTTGATAGCACCCTCCAGGGAGAGCGTGGAGGACTTCATGCGGTTTCCGGTCATAGCGTTCAGAGCTCGGACGTAGCTTGCGCCGAGGGTCGCTTCCGCTTGGCCAACGTTCAGATAGGCCGGGCGCAGCGAGTAAAAGAGGGTTGCCGCGGCTTCGGCCTTCAGTTCATCTTGCCGACCGCCGGGGTGCGCCCAATTCCCTATATCGACGTACGTTGAGTGCGGCTGTTTAAGAAGCGCTCGGACGACGCCCGCCATCCGGCGGATTCCTCCGATCTGGGGCGATGTGCAGCCGCAGGGCGAAAGGTAGCCGTGGATGTCGCCGGTGAAAACAAGCACCGCCTCTGGCGGTTCGGGCGGGTTAGATCCCATGCCAATCCCGGCAAACGCGACGCTCGCCATCCAGAGCAAGAGTCTCGAAGTCATTCCATCAAATAGACGGCGCTTCGCCGAAAAACGTCCGGTGCCAAACCTCGAGCGAGAGCAGCGTCCATAGGCGGATCTCCTCGTTATGCCTACCGCTTCGGTGAGATTCGAGGAGTTCGCCTATTAGCTTTGCGTTGAAAATGCCACCGACGAACGAGTTTGGAGAGCAGAGCAGATCGTTGGCCATTTCGCTAAGCCCGCCTTGAAACCAACTATCCAAAGGGACCTTGAATCCGACTTTACGGCGGTCGCTGATTTCTTGGGGCAGATGCCGGCGCGCGACCTCCTTGACAATCCACTTGGGGACTTTTTCGCGGACCTTGACCGAGGATGGCATTCGAAAGGCCATTTCGACAAGGCGCTGGTCGAGGAAGGGCGGCCGCAGCTCCAGAGACGCTGCCATCGACATTCGGTCGCCGCGTTCGAGCAAATTGTCTGCGAGCCAAGCGCCGCAGTCCACTCCGAGCATGCGCCGGACAGAATCGCCCTGGAGATGTGGCGCAGCGTGCCCGTTGCTGTAACTTTCTCCGAGAAGATGCCTTCGCTCGTTTTCGGAGAACGGGGCGAACCATCCACGGGTGCGCTCCCATTCGGAAGAGCCTTCGAGCGCGCGCAGCATGATTCGAAGCTTTTCGCCGCCTGGCCGGAGCCGGCTGCCGATGAACCTTAGCGATGGGCCGCGGAGAGCGTTTGGGATCAATCCTGCATGGCGGCTCATCCCCGCGTACCTGTATTTCGGATATCCGCCGAAAAGCTCGTCGCTGCCTTCGCCGGACAGAACGACTTTTACTCGGGTTTTTGCGAGGGCGGCGAGGCGGTAAACGGCCATGTCGGACGGTTCGGAGATGGGGGCATCGCGATGCCAAGTCAGCTTGCTCCAGTCCCCGATAAAGTCGTCGGGACGGACGTGGACCTCGTGGTGGCACGTGCCAAGAAGTTTGCTGACCCTTTGCGCGAACGGCAATTCGTCGTAGCGTTCGTCGCCGAATCCTGCGCTGAACGTTTCGAGCGGCTGTCCTGAGCGCTCTTTTGCCGCTATGGCCACGATGAGGCTGCTGTCGACTCCGCCGCTTAAGTAGGCGCCAACGGGGACGTCTGCGACAAGAGCTTCTCGAACCGCGTCGGCGAGAGCGTTGTCGAGCGAATCGACGGCTTGCTCGGGAGAGATCGGCCGCTCTTCGCTGGGGGCGGGCAGGCTCCAGTAGACGCCGATTTCAATTTTTCCAGATTTGTCCGCGCGCAGCCAGTGGCCGGGTGGGAGCTTTTTGACGCCTTTGAACAACGTATTCGGAGCTGGAATCGACCGATGGGCGAGGTAGGAGGAAAGGCTTTCCCGGTCCACCTCGAACCCGCCGGGAATGGCGGGCTCCAGCGCTTTGGCTTCGGAGGCGAAGGCGATCAGTTCCGCGTTGGCGAAGTAGTACAGCGGCAGGATCCCCATGCGATCGCGGACGAGCCAGAGAGCCCCGTCGCGCCGGTCGAAGATGCCGAACGCGAACTGCCCTCGGATGGATTTTAAGGCGTCGATCCCGCGATCGCTGAAGAGCTCGAGCAAGACCTCCGTGTCGCCGTGGGTTTTTTGCTGGCGCGATAGGGTTGGGCGGACTTCCCGATAGTTTAGGATTTCGCCGTTGAAAGTGATCGTGCAGGCGCCGTCCGCCGAATGCATCGGCTGGGGCGAGCCGGCGACATCGATAATCGAAAGGCGCTTGTGGCCGAAGGCGACGGCGTCATCTGTCCAGTAGCCCTCGCCATCCGGTCCGCGATGGCTCACTTTTTCGGCCATTTCCCGGACGAGCTCCTCCGGGACGGGTCGGCCGTCGAATCTGCGCACTCCGACTATTCCACACACTAAGCGCTGCTCCCGCGTTCGACCATTGGGCGCATTCTATCACACGGGTTGGCGTTCATAATCATAGAAACCAAAATGCCGCGTTCTCTGTTCCTCGCCGCCCTCCTCGCCGTTTCCTGCTCTGCATCGATCCATTCCGCCGGAATCGAGCGGGAAAAGCTGCTCGCCGACTGCAAGTTCCTCTCCACCGACGAGATGCAGGGTCGGAAAACGGGGACGGCGGGCGGGGAAAAGGCTCGGGCGTATGTTTTTAAGCGATTTAAGGAGTCGGGCGTGCGGCCGTTTGGAGACGATTTTTTGCAGCGCTTCGACGTGAATGGAAAGGTGGGCGCCAATGTTGTCGGCCAAATTGGGGCCG